>CP047921.1:600000-853179 GCA_010202845.1 Candidatus Saccharibacteria bacterium oral taxon 488
TGCCCTAACTCATGACAAAACGCTATCAACCCGACGATTTGACGACCTATTTCTGCATCCTCAAGTCGCTCACGCGGCACACCCAGTCGAGACGACATCCGTGCTATAAGATTCGGACTAGACAGCGTCTCCCTTGTACCGATGACAATCATTGGAATTTTCTCACCATTCCGTGTTTCACCCTCACCACCCCTGAAGTCACCACTGTTCTCATCAATAACAATTTGCATCTCCTCTAGTGTCCGAGCCGGAAACAAATTCAAGGCGGTCTCGTAAATATCACCTGCTAGCGAATTAATATACTCACCAAGTGTTTCAACTTTTAATTTTTGCGCTTTTTTGTGCAACAACTCTTCCATAATAATCTAACTGTAACATATAATATTTATTCCGTCAAACATCACTCTAAACTACGAATTGCTTCTGCCACCACTTTGGCCGAATGACGCAGTGCCGCCTGTTCGCGCTCATTGAGCGGATATCCAGTCAAGATCTTCACGCCATCCGCACAAATCGTTGATGGCAGGCCGAGCACTACATCGTGCAGTCCATACTCGCCCTCAACCAGTGAGCAGACTGGATAGACCGAGCGTGACGACGAGCGTAGTGCCGAGACAATCTTGGAGATAACGAAACCAATTGCATAATACGTCGACCGCTTGGTCTCGATCACCCGGTACGCCCGCTGACGAATTTTCTCTTCAATGCCGTCGACCATCGCTGGCTTAAATCCCGGATAGTCAGCGAGCGGCACCTCACCGACTTGCGCCGATTCGATTGTCGCAAATGATGAATCGCCGTGCTCCCCTAAAATGTACGCATCAACCTCCCGACTGTGCACATCTAGCTCGTCTGCAATATATGATTTGAGCCGTGAGGTATCGAGTGCCGTCCCCGTGCCAAACACCCGACTCTTTGGCAAGCCCGATTCTTTCAACGCTACATATGTCAGTGCATCAACTGGATTTGACACCACAAGGATATACGGACGAGCACCGTTTCTCATAATATTTCTCACTGTCCCACGCATAATCTCGGCGTTCACGCCGAGCAGCTCCAGTCGCGTCTGCCCCGGTTGTTGCGGTGCACCAGCGGTGACAACCACGATATCATCAGTCTTGATGTCATCATAACTACCAGGCCGCACCACAACACACCGATCAATTCCCATTCCATCAGTGATATCCGCCGCTTGACCCCACGCCAGATCGGGGTTACGGTCAATCAGCACGATTTCCTCAACCACACTCCGTAGTGCGCAGGCGTATGCCGCTGTCGCACCGACCATACCGCCCGCACCGACGACCACCAACTTCTGTTTATTCATGTCTGTCTCCTGATTTTTTATTGCAATAACCCCTCTACTGTAACGCTATCTCGTTAACTTGTCAAACTGTTCATGATAGTCCATTGACAATGTAGCCCATCAAAAATCCCCCAGTTTCCCAGGGGATTTTTATGCTTAGGTTATGAAGATTATTTGTTAATCTTTGTTACCACACCAGCACCAACGGTACGGCCGCCTTCGCGGATAGCAAAGTTCAAACCTTGCTCCATAGCGATTGGGGCGAGCAATTTAACCTTGAAGGTTACGGTGTCGCCTGGCATGACCATTTCTTTGTCAGCTGGCAGCTCAACTTCACCAGTCACGTCAGTGGTGCGGAAGTAGAACTGTGGCTTGTAACCCTTGGAGAATGGAGTGTGGCGACCGCCCTCTTCCTTCTTCAAGATGTACACTTCAGCCTCAAACTCGGTGTGCGGCGTAATGGTGCCCGGCTTTGCCAAGACCTGGCCACGCTCAATGTCAGTCCGCTCAATACCGCGCAGCAAGACGCCGGCGTTGTCACCCGCTTGACCCTGATCCAGAGACTTCTTAAATGCCTCAATACCGGTCACCACAGACTTCTGGGTTGGGCGGATACCAACGATTTCAACCTCGTCGTTCAGCTTAACAACACCCTGCTCAATACGACCGGTTGCCACAGTACCGCGACCCTTGATTGAGAAGACGTCCTCAATTGGCATAATGAATGGCTTGTCCATGTCGCGTGGTGGCTCTGGGATGTAGTTATCCATCGCGTCAACCAGCTCCATGATAGCGTCTTCGTACTTCTCGTCGCCTTCTAGCGCCTTGAGAGCTGAGCCCTTGATAATTGGAGCATTCTCATCAAAGCCGTTCTTAGCAAGCAGCTCGCGAACTTCTTCTTCGATCAGCTCGACCATATCTGCGTCAGCCATGTCCATCTTGTTAAGGAAGACAACGATCTTTGGCACGCCAACCTGCTTTGCTAGCAGCACGTGCTCGCGGGTTTGCGGCATTGGGCCGTCGGTTGCCGCAATCACTAGGATCGCGCCGTCAACCTGGGCAGCACCAGTGATCATGTTCTTGACGTAGTCAGCGTGGCCTGGCATGTCAACGTGTGCGTAGTGACGGTTCGGTGACTCGTATTCTTGGTGTGAGCTGGCGATAGTAATACCGCGCTGGCGCTCTTCTGGTGCGTTGTCGATCTGATCATACGCAATGGGTTTGTTAACTGCGCTTGGGAGGCGCTTTGCGAGCACTGCCGTAATTGCGGCGGTCAGTGTCGTCTTGCCGTGGTCAACGTGGCCCATAGTACCGACGTTCACGTGCGGCTTGCTTCGGTCAAATGCATCTGCCATTTGTAGAAGTTCTCCTTTATTTAATTATATTTTCACGCGGGTACAGTCCATTAAACAGACCTCACGGCGTATGTTCTTGATTATAACTGGTTTGCAAACTGTTGTAAATAGGGTTTATACTATGAGCATGAGTATCTTTTCTAAGAAAGTGACACCCGAAGCAGCTCGCGCCGGTGTGTACCCAAAACGATTATCGTATGACGAGCGTCAGGAGCTAAATGCCGAGTATGATCGTCGTCATCAAACCAGTCTGCCGAAGCTACCCTCCTTAAGTATCGCCTTCCTTCTAACCATAGCGCTCGCAGCAACCTGGATGTTCATCAAGCTCACCACCTTATTTATCAAGGCCAGCGGACAGTCTGCCGTCTTTCTATTATTCTTTCTATTTATCTTCATCGCGATCTGCTACGGTGTTACATTTTTCTACGTCAAGCGCACCCTTGATAGGCTCAGCGTTAGTGGCACAAAATTTGTTATCGTTTACGTCGCACTCGTTAGTGTCGTACTCGGGTGCTGCCACCAACTCGGTGTCGCTCCCTTTCATACACTTCTGTCACTACCGCTCCCAACTTTGTTAATCTCTGCCGGTGGACACTACGTTGCGACGAGCATACTCGCCAGATGCTGCATCCATTTTGAATGGTGATATCAATAATTGTATTATATACAACACTTTCTTAAAGGGGTAGATTGTTGTAATTATTACTTTTTGTTCATTATTTTTCTGAGATGTCGTATACTGAAGAATGTGTATCAGTTAATGCTAAAGGAGAAATAATGTATGTGTGGAATTGTTGGCTATATCGGTGAGCGCGAGGCGCAGAACATCCTTGTCGCTGAACTAAAGCGGCTCGAGTACCGCGGCTATGACAGCGCCGGAATTGTCACCCTGTCGGGTTCTGCCACACCAACCCTGCTGCGCACCAAAGGCAAGGTGGCAGCGCTGGAAGAGCTCGTCGGACAACATAAGACGAGCGATACGGTCGGCATCGGACACACCCGCTGGGCAACGCATGGTGAACCAAGTAAACGCAACGCCCATCCACACCATGTTGGTGAGATTTATCTGGTACATAACGGTATCATTGAGAACTACCAAGACCTTAAAACGATGCTTTCTGGCCATGAGTACGAGTTTAAGAGCGATACCGATAGCGAGGTGTTGGCAGCCCTGATTGACTATCTACGGCGTGACTCACCGGATCTACTGACAGCAGTCACTGGCGCGTTGAAAATGGTGGTTGGAGCGTATGGCATTGCAGTGCTTGACACCACGAACCCCGAAGAAATTATCGTGGCTCGCCAAGGCAGCCCGCTGATCATTGGCGTCGGAGATAGCGAAACATATATCGCTAGTGACGCTTCGGCGCTGGTTGGCTACACCAATCAAGTGGTGTATCTACACGATGGTGAAATCGGCCGCTGCACTCGCAGCGGGCTAGAACTACAGACAATTGAATCGCAAAAGCTTGACGTCAAGATCGAAATGCTCGACATGGATATGCAGGCGATTCAGAAGCAGGGCTTTGACCATTTCCTCGCCAAAGAAATTTATGAACAGCCAACCAGCCTCACCTCCACCCTGGCTGGCCGCGTACTACCCGACCAAAAATATACGCGCCTGGGCGGTCTCAATATGAGCGATGATGAACTACGCCAAGTCAAACATGTCATCATCGTTGGCTGCGGCACTGCCTATTTTGCCGGTGTGCAAGCCAGCTACTTTATCGAGCAACTGACCGATGACGTGACTATCAGCATCGAGATCGCCAGTGAGCTACGCTACCGCGCATTCAACGTACCTGAACACTCGGTCGCTATGATTGTTAGCCAGAGTGGCGAAACGGCCGACACCCTTGCCTGCCTGAATGAATTGAAGCGACGTGGCGTTAAATGCCTCGGCGTCGTCAATGCCGTCGGCAGCACAATCGCCCGAGCGGTTGATGGCGGCGTGTACTTGCACGTTGGCGCCGAGATTAGTGTCGCCAGCACCAAGGCCTTTACCTCACAAGTCGCTGCTCTGACGATCTTTGGTATTATGCTCGCCAATGCCAAGGGCACCAACCCACAATTTATTGATGAATTTGTACAAGAATTAGCGATACTGCCAAGCGAGATCCAAAAAGTCCTCGATAAACAAGGTGCCGAGATACCTTCCATCGCTAGGGCGTATGCTGATTACAATCACGCACTCTATATCGGCCGCGATACGCTGTATCCGATCGCCATGGAGGGCGCACTAAAGCTTAAAGAAGTAAGCTACATTCATGCCGAAGCGTATGCCGCCGGTGAGCTGAAACACGGTCCGATCGCCCTGATTGATGATCGTTTCTTTGAGGTCTGCTATATCCAAGACAACTGGCTGTACGAGAAGTCGCAGAGCAACTTGATCGAGATGAACACTCGCGGTGCCCACGCTATCGTCATCACTGACACGACGAAAAAGGTGCCGGGCGAAACGGTGATTCGCGTCTCAACCAGATTAACGCACCTTACGCCACTTCTGTTCAATGTCGTGTCGCAACTCCTAGCCTATCACATGGCTGTCAAGCGCGGCCATGACGTCGATCAGCCGCGCAACCTCGCAAAGAGCGTGACAGTCGAATAATTCTCTCGCATTAGCGGCGATAATACGTCGCCAAAAACTCTTCACGAAACTTGTAAAATGTCCCTTTCTCTAGGCTGGCGCGAATATCATCAACTAGTTTGACGATAAATCGTTCATTGTGGATCGACAGCAGCGTGCCAGCCAGAGATTCGCGGGCATGGAGTAAATGACAGAGATAGGCGGCAGTATAATTCCTGCAAGTATAGCAATCGCAATTTTCCATAATCGGTTCAAACAGTTCACGGTATTTCTGGCCGCGAACATTGACCCGCCCAAACGGCGTGTAAGCCGCGCCGTTTCTGGCCACACGCGTCGGACTGACGCAGTCAAAGGTGTCGATTCCCTGTTCAATCGCCGCAAAGATATCGTCCGGCTCGGAAATGCCGAGTAAATGCCTCGGCTTGTTCTCGGGCAAGATTTGATTGACCCACTGAATCGTCTGCTCCATGGTTTCCTTTTCCAGTGCGCCACCGATGCCGTAGCCATCAAAATCCATTGCGCCTAAAAACGCAGCCGTTTGCTTACGTAAATCTTCATAATTCGCGCCCTGCAGCACGCCAAATAATGCTTGATATGGCTTGTCGGGACGAGCTTCGCGCAGGCGCTTAACCTCCGCCAAGCTCCGCTCCGCCCAGGCGTGTGTCCGCGCCAAGGCCTCAACTTGATAGTCATACGGATCAATCAGCGAGGTCAGCTCATCAAAGGCGAAGGTAATATCCGCGCCAATGCCCGCCTGAATCTGCATAGATAATTCCGGCGTAAATTTATGGTATGAGCCGTCCAGATGCGATTTGAACATCACGCCGTTTTCATCCACCCAAGCGTGGCGCGACGATTTTTTAGCGATGGCAATTTCCTCATCGACATCAGTGCTCATCGCCAGTACTTTCTTAAAGCCCGAGCCCAGACTTAGCACCTGAAAGCCGCCGCTATCAGTGAATGTCGGCCCGTCCCAGTGCATAAACTTGCCCAAATAACCAGCCTTTTCAATCAGTTCATGACCCGGCTGCAAATACAGATGATAAGCATTCGCCAGCACCGCCTGCGCGCCAACATCCGCCACCATCTCAGGTACCATCGCTTTGACATTAGCCTTTGTACCGACCACGATAAATGCCGGAGTCTTGATATCACCATGCGGCGTATGAATAACGCCAGTGCGCGCCAGCGTGCCATCAAGCCTAGACATTATTTCAAAAGAAAACGGTTTCATTTGATAGATTATATCAGTTTTTTCCGCTACACTATAACCATGAGCAAGAAAACGCTGGTTGACCTTGACCCGTGGCTGGCACCGCATGAACCCGTCATCAAGGCGCGCGAGGCTTATGTTTCGTCGACGCTGCGGAGGGTTTTGGACGGCAAATCGCCGGCGGATTTTGCGCTAGGATTCCGTCATTTTGGACTGCACCGCACTCAAGACGGTTGGATTTTTAGAGAATGGGCGCCAAACGCTACACGCATAGTGATGGTTGGCGATTTTTCTGACTGGCAAGAGCGCGAGGAGTTTGCCCTGCAGCCTGGTAGGCATGGTGAATGGAGCGTTAATTTGCCGGGGAGCGCGCTGCGCCACGGTCAGAAATTTAAATTGCGCGTCTATTGGCCGAATGGTGACGGTTGGCGTTTGCCATCATACGCCACCTACGTCGTTCAGGATAATGATTCGGTGGATTTTTCGGCCGTCGTGTGGAAGCCTGATGGGCCATATCAGTGGCAGCATGACGTTCCGCCTGCACCAAACGTGCCGCTAATTTACGAAGCACATGTTGGCATGAGCAGCGAGGAGGAAAAGGTCGCCAGTTTCAATGAATTTACCGCAAACGTCCTGCCTCGCATCAAACAGGCAGGCTATAACGCCATCCAACTAATGGCCATCGCCGAGCACCCGTACTATGGCAGTTTTGGCTATCACGTCAGCAACTTTTTCGCGGTGTCGTCACGGTTTGGTACGCCCGATGATTTTAAGCGGCTGGTTGACACGGCACACGGACTGGGGCTGCGCGTTATCATTGACATCGTTCACGCTCATGCCGCCAAAAATGAAGTCGAGGGCCTCGGTAATTTCGCGGGTGATCCAACGCAATATTTCAAAGCTCACGACCATCCAGCGTGGGATTCGCGGCTGTTTGATTATGGCAAACCGGAAGTACTGCACTTTTTGGCCAGCAATTGCCGCTGGTGGTTGGACGAGTACCATATTGACGGCTTTCGGTTTGATGGTGTAACCAGCATGTTGTATCACGACCACGGTTTGGGCAAAAGTTTTACCAGCTATGATGATTATTTTACTGATGATGTCGATAAGGACGCCTTGGTCTATCTTAGACTGGCAAATGACGTCATTCACACCGTTCGCCCCGATGCCACAACCATTGCCGAAGAAATGAGCGGGCTACCGGGGTTGGCGGCACCGGCTGAGCATGGTGGTTTGGGCTTTGATTATCGATTAGCAATGGGCGCGCCCGACCTCTGGATTAAAACACTGAAGGAAAAGCGCGACGAAGATTGGGACTTGGGCGAGCTGGCGCACACCTTACGTTCACACCGCCCAGAGGAAAAAGTCATCACCTACGCCGAAAGTCACGACCAAGCCTTGGTCGGCGACAAGACACTGATTTTCCGGCTGATCGACAAAGCCATGTATTGGCACATGAATAAAGCCGACCCTGACCTGACCGTGGAACGTGGCATAGCCCTACATAAACTGATTCGACTGCTGACAGCCGGACTACATGGTGGCGGCTACCTTAATTTCATGGGCAATGAATTTGGGCATCCCGAGTGGATCGACTTTCCGCGCCAAGGTAATAATTGGTCGTTCAAGCACGCACGGCGCCAGTGGAGTTTACGCGACAATGGTTTTCTCAAATACCAATGGCTAGGTGAATTTGACGCGAGCCTGATGAAGCTCATTAAAACCGTCGACGACCCAGGTATTCACTACCTCACCATTCACCAGCACGATCACGTGGTTAGTTTCATGCGCGACAATCTGCTGTTTATTATGAATTTCTCGCCCAGCCAGTCGTGGACGGGTTACAGCATACCAGCGGCGGCTGGGTCATACCGGGTAGCACTCAGCAGCGACGACCAACAGTTTGGCGGACAGGGCCGGGTTGATCCTAATGGCCGCTACTTTACGACGCCGCATAACGACGAGCACATTATACGTGTATACATACCGGCACGAAGTGGCCTCGTACTACAAAAAGATTGACCGCGAAGCTATGTTAGTATGAATACCCTACCATGATCTTGACTACTGTGCTAATTCTTTGACCATCTTAGACAGAATCGGAATGACGTTCATTTCGAACCACGGATTGCGCACCCGCCAGCGGAAGTTAAGCGGTGATGGATGGACAAGTGGAAAATAATGAGGCAGATACTCCACATAATGCGCGACTGTTTCGGTCAGGTTGCGCTTCGCCTGCTTATTAAGATAGTATTGCTGAGCATGAGCACCAACTAAAATCGTCAGCCTCACATCCGGCATCTGTGCTAGCAGCCGTGGATGCCACTTTTTGGCAAACTCCGATCGCGGCGGTAAATCACCATGCGCAGCCTTACCTGGATAATAAAAATCCATTGGCATTAGAGCAAACAAATCAGGATCATAAAATTGTTCATCGGTAACCCCCAGCCACTGACGCAACGTGCGACCACTGGCATCATTCCATGGCGTGCGTGTTTCCTGCGCTATTCGTCCCGGCGCCTGACCAACCAGCACGATACGTGAGCGGGGTGAAGCGGTATAGACTGGCGGCCAACCACGAGCGTGAAACGAAGCATTCATACTATCTTGATCGATTTCATCATATAGCAACGGCCTAGTCATCACATTAGTATATCACAATCATTCTATACTGTTCACGCTTCAGACTGCCCTTCGTCAATATTATGTGATATATTGTTCACATGGATATAAACTCAAAAAATATCATAGCCACCTTGATCTCGCTCGGCATCCCACCAGCCTCAGCAACGATCATCCATTGCCTCCTTGTCGCCCCACCGTACCACCATAGCCACACGAGCCTGCATGAGCAAACTGGCTTTAGCAAAGCAGCCATTACTGGTGGATTACGCTACCTAGAAACGCTTGACATGATCTCCTACCAAACAGACAGTTCACGGCGGCAGCATATCGCTCTTGCTATCAAGCCGCTCGTCAGCTACATTCAACAACGTATGTTGCTGTTTGATAAACTGGCTGACGAATTACACGCAGCGTCAGCCGAACAAGCAGACGGTGAGTTTTCATCGGATATCGCCAGGGTAGCTGAGCTGTGTAGCGCAATCAACGAAACAATTTGGCAGGCTATAACGACCTGGGAAGAGCAATATACCTCTACTCATCCATCGAAGTAAGATATTCTTCTAGGAAATCGCCCCACTCCGGTGCATTCTTTTCTCGAAAATAGGCACGAAGAAAAGTAACCATAGTTTGCTGACGAATTAACGCTTCGTCTCGGCCCGGGTCGGTCATCATAATCTTTGGTAGCTTCAATAACTTTTCAAAGAAATAATTAATGAAGCTATCGCCATCATGTGTACCGCCGTTGGCGTTATATCGATGCGCATCAATGTTCACATCAGGCCAAACAGTTGGATCAAATATCCGACAACTACCGTGATTCACCGCATAGACAAGCGCCCGCTCAATACCACATGCCCCGATCGCATCACACATATCGGCATCAGACACTATCTGACCGGCCAAACGTTCTGGCCGCACACCATGTAGATAACGACTATAGCCAATCCGAGCAATATTATGACGCACCGCATCCTGCAAATCAGCCGCAATATTAGCCTTCACCATAATTGACGTGGCATTGTTGAGTTCATCCGCTTGCTCTTTGCCAACTAATTTATAGTCATCAACATCGTGTAGCCATGCCGTCAGCAGTACTTCGTCCATCGAAGCCGCTTCTTTATACTCATTCGCGAATCGCTCTGCTAGCCGTGCTACACGCTCAACGTGATCGTCGCTATGGCCTGACGTATCGCCGCCAAGCAGTCGGCAAACTTCCCGTCTTACTATCGTCATTGATTTGTTCATAGACTTTATTATACACCCCCATGCAAGTTATGGGCGTAAATCTATTTATTAGCTACGAAATCCCAAGATGCATAATGCATCATACACGCTCGGAACAACGTAAACTAGTTCGCGCAGCATGATATCAACCGGTGCTATTCGTGAAAAGATTGGTTTCTTTAATGCGAGAGCATAACCGATCTCCATCGCAGCACTTATGCCAACATAGCCTTTGGGGGCATGCAGTAAAATAAAATCAGACTGCTCGATAGCCCGTAAATGCCAGTTTTCTATCTCTCGAGGCGACAGGCCAACTTCTGCAGCGTCAACAACAAATTCACCGTCCATAAAGTCCACTCGTCGCGGTGACAATACCTGACAGCCAGTTACGGCTAGCTCGTCGTAAGCGCGCCGCAGCCCGCCAATATCGCGCCTGTACGACCCGCACAATACCGCACGTGCTGCCCGCGGCCTAGAACTCCGCACTACCATATTCATATATTATTTCAGTCAACTCGCCGCACCCGTTGATACACGCCGTGATTTCTCGCAAAAAACTCTTGTACTTTTTTGGCTCATCACGCATCTCATCGAGTGTACGCCAGGCATTTCTGCCGCCCTCAAACCGTACGGCCAATTTACCCGAAAACACCTTGCAAAACATCAGATGAAAGATCTTGTCCTCGATAATTTCACCTGTTTGTGCATGGCGCACACGTTCATGGTACACCCCGCGATGAACAAACTCACCCCGTAACCCCGTCTCCTCCGTCAATTCACGCGAGGCCGCATCGACGATCGACTCGGCCCACCGCACTTTGCCAGTAGGCGCACCCCAAAACCCATAGTAGGGGTGCTTGAGCCGCTGCTGCAATAAGTACTGTTTTTCTCCTTCATGCTCGCGCTCGATCACGAGCATAACTGCCACCTTTGGCTGCCGCTCAATAACACCGGCATCAGTATCAAGCTTATTCGCATACTCCTTACCCTTGACCGAGAGGCAGTAACCGCCGTCGACTTTCTGCACATAACCTAGCTCAACGAGCCGTTTGATGTGAAATTTGATATGATCGCTTTCCAGACCGCTCGCTTTTTGTAGTGTTGCGAAATTAGCCGCTGGCAAAAATAACAATTCCCGCAAAATTTTCGTTTGTGCCTCATGGATCTTTGCTTCAAAACTCATATCGTCTCCTTTTGGCTCTAGTGTAGCGCGATCAGACGAGAAAAACTAGGGAAGTCGACTTCCCTAGTGTAGAGGCGTAGAGGCGTCACACTCCTCTCATAGAATCAGAGATTAGATAATCTCAACAGCTACATCATTCCTGAGTACCGTCAGCCGACGCGCTGCGGATCGCCAATTCGGCCAGGTCGGCCTCCTCTGTCCGCGGCCCACTTTTTTCTATCCTGTCTGTAAAAAAGATACCGTTCAGATGATCTACCTCGTGCTGGATAACCCAGACAAGCATACCATCAACATCAACATCAAAGGTCTGTTCATGCGTCTTACCCTGCTCGTCTGTCCATTGCAGCGTAATCTCAGGGTAACGCGTCGTAAAGCCCATTGGTGTCGTTTCGGAATCACCCGTCACTCCACTCAGGCAGCCCTCTGGATTCGAGCTCTTCATAGGTTCACCGCTATATTTAACGATCTTGGGGTTAATTGCCACGAGCCGAAATGGCTTGGCTTTGGCATCCTCAGGCGGCCGCACATCAATGACAAAGATTGCGAGATTGCTCCCAATTTGATTAGCGGCGATGCCTACGCCCTCGGGACCCTGTGAATGCAGCGTATCGAGCATATCTGTTATGGTCTGCTGTACATAATCGCTCCCTATGTCCTCACGTTTGACCGGTACGGCTTCTTGCGTTAATATTTCACGGCCATCTTCAGTAAAGATTTTTTTAATTTCGCGTTCCATGTTTTTATTATACCATATTTATGGGTAGTAAACAGTAACTCTGTCGCAATATTGACGATTCTTCCATCAGTTGACAGCCAACCCGCCCCTGTTATACAATGAAATTTGTATTATTATCGTGAGTCTTGGTCGCCCGAGTCCACCATAGCGAGTCGTGGATGACCTATCTTTATGTCAAAATATAAATCTAAGGAGTTTTACCTTGCAACAACACGCAAAAACAACATTACAATTACTATGGCGAGCGTCGCGTCCATACAAATGGCGGCGCAACCTTGCTCTCATCACAGCGACACTAACCTTAGCGGTAGGCACAATTGTCGGGCCGCTGATTATCGCACAGCTCCTGGACATGATTCAACATGGTCAGCTACAGACCGGCTCTGTGTGGACGCTTGTGATTCTCTATGGCCTCAGTCAACTATGGTCAGAGATTATTGGGTGGCGGATAGTACTATATTTGATGTGGACGCTAGAAACCATTATGCAGCGCGACATCGCAAACAAGGTATTCGCCAAGCTAGCTGGCGAGACCATGTTTTTCCACTCCAACAAATTTGGCGGCTCGCTCGTCAGTCAAAACAGCAAGCTCAGTGGCTGTGTTGAACGATTTTGGGATGAACTAGTATGGGCAGTACTGCCGCTGGTCATCTCACTCACCGGATCAATTGTTATCCTGTCAATGTTACTCTGGCAGTACGCGCTCTTTCTATTCATGTTCTCGATCATCTTTGGCGTAGCCGTCTTCTTTGGATCGCGTCCGATGGCCAAATTAAGTAGGCGTGAGGCGGAGGCCAGCAACAAAGTAAGCGGCAACCTCGCTGACATGGTGTCAAATGTGCTTGCTGTTAAGTCATCCAGCGCTGAAAAAATCGAGCAGCAGCGATTTGATAAAACGAATCGTGCATGGCGCAGGGCTAGCCTGGCCACCATGCGAGGATTTCTCACTGTCAGCAGTGTTTACTCAACGATAAACACCAGCATCCGAATCGGTGCCATCGTGTTCGCTATTTATGCAGCACAGCATAATATCGTTTCGGTCGCAGCGGTGTACTTAATCATTACCTACACTGGCAGTGTCGCCCGTGAGCTGTGGAATATGAATAGCATCATGCGCAATTATAACCGTATTATTGGTGACGCCCATGAGATGGTCGAGATATTACACACACCAACATCACTTGTTGATAGAAGTGATAAAAAGCTTCACGTCGATCACGGTGTCATTGATTTTGATGCCGTGACCTTTACACATGACGAGGGTAAAGGCGCAACCTTGTTCCACAATTTTTCACTACATATTACGCCAGGCGAAAAGGTCGGGTTGGTTGGTTCTAGTGGTTCGGGCAAGACGACTCTGACGAAATTGCTGCTGAGATTTGCCGACATCGACTCGGGCACAATCATGATTGACGAGCAGGACATTGCCGAGGTCACACAGGCCAGCCTCCGTTCGCAGATCGCTTACGTGCCGCAGGAGCCGCTGCTGTTTCACCGTTCGGTGCGTGAGAACATTGCCTATGGCAGGGCCGACGCTACTGATGCCGAGATTGAACAAGCAGCCAAAAAGGCGGGGGCCTATGATTTTATTACTCAGCTGCAGGACGGCTTTGACACACTGGTCGGTGAGCGCGGCGTAAAGTTGTCGGGTGGACAGCGCCAGCGCATCGCTATCGCTCGGGCCATCGTGAAAGATGCGCCAATCTTAGTCCTCGACGAGGCGACCTCGGCGCTTGATTCTGAGTCAGAAGTTCTAATCCAAAAATCACTCAAGACACTGATGAAAAACCGTACCTCAATCGTCATTGCTCATCGACTTTCAACAATCGCCAAGCTTGATCGAATCATCGTGATGCATAATGGCAAGATAGTCGAGGATGGCTCGCATGATCAGCTCATTAAGCATGGCGGCCACTACGCAAAACTGTGGCAGCATCAATCTGGCGGCTTTATTGACGCCTAGTCGGTACAGTCTCTAGATAATATGCTATAATGCATAATGATATGATGCAGGCGTTCATTGATTTCATTGTTCACTTTGGCGTTGTCGCGATTTTGCTGGTTGTCTTTGCTGAATCGGGCCTACTCTTTGGTTTCATTTTTCCGGGCGACAGTCTGCTGTTCACGGCTGGCTATATGGTGCAGCAGCATATTTTACCAATTGACGTCCACTTCTTTGCACTCCTGCTCTCATTAATGGCTATTCTCGGCGACAGTGTCGGTTACGCATTTGGACATAAAGTTGGCCGTAAATTATTTGAACGCAAAAACTCTCGCTTCTTTAAGAAAAAATATCTCGTACAGGCTGAGAAATTTTACGAAAAACACGGGTCACTTACCGTAGTATTGGCGCGGTTTGTACCGATTGTGCGTACGTTTGCGCCAATCGTGGCCGGCGCTAGCAAGATGCACTATCGAACTTTTATTATTTTTAATATTATCGGTGGTGTTATTTGGGCCACGCTTTTCACCTACCTTGGATTCTTTGCTGGCAAGGCGCTCACCGACGCTGGTGTTAATATAGAAGTCGCCGCACTGATTATCATCTTCTTGTCAGTGCTGCCAATGATCATTCACGCCCTCAAGCAGGAGCATACTCGCGCGGCGTTGCGCCAACAAGTATCAGTCCTGCTCGGCAAGACTCGCCGCAAAAAGCAATGAGCCTTCATGATGTAAGCTGCTTATTAGTAGCTATATAGCCAACTACAGCAAACTTTTCAGATACGTACCGGTAAATGATTCTGGCACTTTGGCGACTTCTTCTGGCGTACCGCTCGCTACTACCGTACCGCCGCCGAGACCGCCCTCAGGCCCCATATCGACAATCCAGTCGGCTGATTTGATGACATCCAGATTGTGCTCAATAATAATCATACTGTTACCACCATCAACCAGCTGCTGCAAAATCCCCAGCAGCCGCTTGACGTCGGCAGAATGTAGCCCAGTTGTCGGCTCATCCAGAATATACATCGTCTTGCCCGTCGAGCGCTTGGAGAGTTCTGTCGCTAGTTTAATACGCTGTGCCTCGCCGCCTGAAAAGGTGGTCGCTGGCTGGCCGAGCTTGATATAACCAAGACCGACTTCCACCAGCGTCTGTAGTTTCCGAGCGATATTTGGCACGCTATCGAAAAATCCTGCCGCCTGCTCGACCGTCATATCGAGTACATCAGCAATGGTCTTATTTTTATACTTAATCTCTAGCGCCTCACGGTTATAGCGCTGGCCATGACACTCGTCGCACTGGACGTAGACATCCGGCAAGAAATGCATTTCGATCTTGATCATACCGTCGCCTTGGCAATTTTCGCAGCGACCACCCTTAACGTTAAAACTGAACCGCCCCGCTTTATAGCCGCGGACATTAGCCTCAGGGGTACTGGCAAACAGTTCGCGAATTGGCGTAAAAATACCAGTGTAGGTCGCTGGGTTAGAGCGCGGCGTGCGGCCAATTGGCGACTGGTCGATGACGATGGCTTTATCCAGCTGCTTGATACCCTCAATTTTATCGTGTGCCCCCGGCACATCGCTGGCTCGATTAAGCCGTGCCGCTAATTCTTTGGCGACGATATCATTGACTAGCGTCGACTTACCGCTACCTGAAACACCCGACACTACTGTCATCAGACCCAACGGAAATGCCACATCAATTTGTTTCAAATTATTCTCGCGAGCGCCGCGAACGATCAGCTGACGGCTCGCATCGGCCTGGCGGCGATGTTTTGGTACGGCAATTTTTTCTGCACCCGACAGATACCGGCCAGTCACGCTATCTGCACATTTGGCTACCTGTTCAGGAGAACCCAGCGCCACCACCGCGCCGCCATGCACACCAGCGCCTGGGCCCATATCGATCAAAAAGTCACTCTGCCGAATGGTATCCTCGTCGTGTTCGACTACCAGCACCGTATTGCCGAGATTACGTAGGTGCTTCAGCGTAGCAATCAGCCGATCATTATCGCGCTGATGCAAGCCAATCGACGGCTCATCCAGCACATACAGCACACCCTGCAAACCGCTGCCAATCTGTGTCGCCAGCCGAATTCGCTGCGCCTCGCCACCGCTCAGTGTATTGGCGGCGCGCCCTAACTCCAAATAATTCAGCCCGACATTACTCATAAACCCGAGCCGGGCGGTAATCTCCTTCAGAATCAGCCGCGCAATCATCGCTTGCTGCTCATTCAGTGTTAACTTGTGAGTGAACAAATCGAGCGCATCATCAACACTAAGGTCGCAAATATCCATGATATTCAGACCCTGCACGGTTACCGCTAGGACAACTGGTTTCAGCCGCGCGCCGCCGCAAACATAACAGTCCCGCTGGCGCATAAACCGCTCAATGTCCTTGCGCATAAATTCGCTATCGGTTTCTTTCCAGCGCCGCTCCAAATTGGGAATCACTCCTTCATAGGTTGTATCGTAATGCCGCCCATTGCCAAGCTGTACTGGATATTTCTGATCGCCTGTACCGTAGAGTACCTTCTGGCGCGCCTCATCAGACAACTGCCCGACCGGCGTCCGGATACTGAAACCATGCGCCTCGGCTACCGCCGAAATCTTGCGCATGTAAAAGTTATCGACATTGATCCGGTTGTATGGCCGAATCGCCCCCTCGGCAATCGTCAGATTCTCATTCAGCACTAAACTAGGATCGACTTCCAATCGGCTGCCAAGTCCGGTACAGCTCGGACAGGCCCCTTGCGGTGCATTAAAACTAAACAGACGCGGCTCAAGCTCTGGGATCTCCTCATCCGGATGATCAACACAGGCATATCGCTGTGAGAACGTCTTCAGTTCATCCGTATCAGCATCCAGCACCTCAACCACACCCTGACCAAGCTCTAGCGCCTGCTCGACGCTCTGGCTCAACCGGCTAGTCAGGTCATTGTTCATTGCCAGGCGATCAACCACTAACTCAATACTGTGCTTATAGCTTTTCTGTAACTGCGGAAACTCATCCAGTGCATACACCACCCCGTCAACTCGCACCCGAGCATAGCCTAGCCGCCGATACTGCTCTGGAATGTGCGCAAACTCGCCCTTCTTATTTTTGACAATTGGCGCGAGTAGCAGCAACCGCTTGCCATCATATTGCTTAGCAATCTCCTGGATGATCGCCTCGGCTGTGCGGCGCGACACTGGCTTATGGCAGCGCGTACCGTCTGGTTTGAGAGCCGGACAATGCGGCGCGCCAATCCGCGCAAACAAGAGACGTAAGTAATCGTAAATCTCGGTCACCGTCGCCACGGTTGAACGCGGATTACGGCTGGTTGATTTTTGATCAATTGAGATTGCCGGACTCAGACCCTCGATGCTATCAACATCCGGCTTATCCATAATACCTAAAAATTGCCGCGCATAACTCGACAAACTCTCGACGTAGCGGCGCTGCCCCTCGGCGTAAATCGTATCAAACGCTAGCGATGACTTACCGCTACCACTCAGGCCAGTGATCACCACTAATTTATCGCGTGGGATCTCCACGTCGATATTTTTCAGATTGTGTTCACGAGCGCCCTTGACGCGAATTACCTCTGGCATATCTGGTCTATTATACCGAATAGGCGTTTATTTTTCCAGTTGCAGCGGGCGAGATAATTTCCCCTGATACCACACTATAAATATATTTATAAAAATATATTATGCTTATGATTGCAAATATAATAATCGGCTGTTATAGTAAAATACATGAAGAGGTTTGTGATCATCTGTGGAATTGCCGTTACCGTCGCAACCTTGTTTTACCTGACCCGCGAAGAGTGGTTTTCATTCGTGGTTATCGGCAGACTTCCGTTCACCGGTATCATTCTGCCAGCGGCTGTGATGATGGGTTTTTGGATGATCATTGTACCGGCGTGCATTATTTGGGCCAAGTCGATCAGCGTCACGTTCTGGAACAGCATCGAGATACTGGGGCGATTTGATCAGCGTCGTATCAATCGACAGTTCCGCCTCGCAGCGCGGACTCATCACACTGCGGCACAACAGGTCAGTCTAGCAATGGTCGCCACGTGGCTAGCAGTAACACAGCGCTACTTAACACAGACTGATACCACTACGAAAGCGGACGACCAATCAACCACACGATTAGCTGTGGCGACGAATTAGTACGCTCCACCTAACTTACTCAAGTTTAGTTTAGTTTAGTTCTGTTTTCATCCTAGTCCTCAGTCGGCACTATTGCCTCAGCCCACAATTGCAGTTCTTGCAAAATAAACTGCTGCTCGTCAGTCGCTGTCGGCGCTAACCGCTGCAGAGACGCCATAAACCCTGGCAGTTGCGCCTGCAAGTGCTGAGCTCGCCAGACTTCCCATTGCGCCAAATCATCTTCACTGAGTGAGCGCGGAAAATTACGTGCTTTGTAGTGTAGCAATAGCGGCGCTAACCGTTCGTCCTGAAACTCTGGATGAAAATCAGCCAGCTCGCGCTCATTAGCATTGCGAACCGCCTCGACACGGATACGATCACGGTCGTTCAAAAAGCCGTCATATAATTGCGCTTCTGGATCGGGCAGTTTCTTGAAGGCTGGCTTGTTTTCAACAATACTACGCAATTTTTCAGCAAAATCCGGGTGGCTCAACAACATATTTTGGTGTTTCTGCACCGTCTCCAGATCAAGCGAAATCTTCTGCCAACCATCGCCCTGTTCCAGTACACCCAGCGGAGCTACCACCGGACAACGATTGTACTGCAGTTCCTTGACAGGCAATTTGACGAAATCCTCAGCCTGGCGCTCCTCCCACGAAGCAAATATTTTCTTCGCCAACTCCTCTTGGCTCAGCCCAACAAACGGCGTCGGATCATACCGTAGATCATAGACAAATATGCCGCCGTTTCGACTGGTTGTCAGCGGAAATGCCACCGTGGTTTTGGCAAATTCTTTATCGTAGCGCCCGCTGGCGTAAACAAACGGTTTTTTATCGTCGACATTGACCAGCTGCTGGACTACTTTTTTATCGCGCATTTTTAGCAAGTAATCATACAGCTGTGGCTGTTTTTGCTTGATCAATTTCGTCACGGCGATCAATGCCGTCACGTCCGCCAAAGCGTCATGAGCATTTTCGTGGGCTATGCCATTGGCGCTAGTGATTAATTCCAAACGATTGCTCGGCTCGCCCTTGTCATCAAGCGGCCAATTGATTCCTTCCGGCCTGAGCGCCCGCGTCAATCGCACCACGTCTAGCAAATCCCAACGCGAGCGGCCGTCTTTCCAGCTCCATTCGTACGGATCATGAAAATTACGCCACAACAAATGGCGAATAAACTCGTCATCAAACCGAATATTATTAAATCCAACTGCGATGGTATCCGGCGTAAAAATCTCCTCACTCAGCATCCGTGCAAACTGTGCCTCAGTGTAGCCTTCCTCGACCGTTTTTTGCGGCGTGATGCCAGTTACCATCAGTGCATCAGGACTTGGCAAGGTATCATCATTCAGCGTCACCAGCAGATTATAAGGCTCACCAATCGGCTCGAGATTCATGTCTGTCCGCTGCCCAGCAAACTGCATAATGCGGTCTTGCCGCGGATTTAGTCCGCTAGTTTCTAGGTCATAGAAGAAAAATGTTTGCGCCATAGCTATAGTATAGCAAAGCTACGAGATGACACCCAAATCTACTGCTCAACCAGCGTAAACGGCATCGATTCGCCGATCTGCACCACAGTCTCGCCCACTGCACCCTGACGAATTAGTTCGTGGGTGATGCCCATTTTTCTCATGATATCCCGCAGGCGATTGACTGATTCAAACTGATCAAAGTTAGTACGGCGAGCAAACTTTTCAATTTTAGCACCGTGGATAATGAAACTGACCACATCTTCGCCGTCTACATTTTCAGGCTCCACGCCAATAACCCGCTCCACCGTCCAGGCGTCAGACGCTGCCTGTGCATCCAGGGCGATTACCGGTAGATCATCACTCTCTTTCTCAACCATCTCTGCCTCACGTGCCCGATATTCAGTAACTTCACGGCGCAGCAAACGAAGCAGCTCAGTCACGCCAGCATGCGTTTGCGAGGAAATCGCCACCACTGGCGAACCGTTCGCTATGTTTTGTAGCGCCGTTGACTGCATAGCAATAATCTCATCATCCAGCCCTTCACACTTCGTCAAAGCGATGATCTCTGGACGCGTCGCCAATTCCTCGGAATATTTTTCCAGCTCGCGGCGAATGGTCTGGTATTTTTCCGCTGGGTCGTCACTATACGCGTCAATCATGTGCAGCAACACGGCCGTCCGCTCAATATGGCGAAGGAACTGGTCACCCAAGCCTTTGCCTTCCGAGGCGCCTTCAATCAGCCCTGGAATATCAGCAATCAAAATTGACCCATCATCCACATCCGCCACGCCCAGATTTGGCGTCAACGTCGTAAACTCATAATTAGCAATTTCCGGGCGAGCATTAGAAACCACGCTCAAAAATGTCGATTTACCAGCGTTAGGGAAGCCAACCAAACCAACGTCGGCCAATAATTTCAATTCCAACTCAGCCTCAAACTCTTCACCCGCCTCACCAAGTTCAGCCATCTTTGGCGCTTGGCGCGTACTGGAGGTAAAGTGCGCGTTACCGAAACCGCCATCACCACCCCGAGCAACCACTGCTTGTTGCTGGTCTGCTATCAAGTCTGCCACCACCTTGCCGTCACACTTGACCAACGTACCCATTGGTACTTTGACGACCAGTGGCGAACCGCTTTTACCGCGCTTGTTGCGCTTACTACCGTCGCCGCCATTTTCTGCTTTTAGTTCTGGCTTGTAACGAAAGTTCAGAAGAGTATTGAGGCCTTTAGTTGCCAAAAAAATGACGTCACCGCCGCGTCCGCCATCGCCGCCATCAGGGCCACCCTTGTCAACATATTTCTCATGCCGAAAACTGACTGCGCCGTTGCCGCCCTTGCCAGCTCGTACCAACACTTTCGCTGTATCTGCAAACATAATTTCAGTATACCAAAAAGCGCCCCCGAGAGATAGCGGAGGCACTTTGTTGCCTTAGAACATCCTAGTGGATAAAGTTATACCGACCAACTTCAGACATCGGGATTGTTCGATGCGTCACGACGTTATACCCAGCATAATTCATGTCGCTAACGTAGATCGTGCCACCTTCAACCCGCTCGACCATACCGACATGGCCAAGACCACCGCCGCCCCATGTCGTCTGGAAGATTGCCCCTGGTGCTGGTGTATGATTAACAACAAAACCTGCTGCCCGAGCACTTGCCGCCCACGACGTTGCGTTGCCCCAGAAACTACCGATTGGTCGACCAAGTGCTGCTCGCCGCTCGTACACATACCACGTACAGTTGCCAAGAGCGTATCGATTGCCAACTGATGCTCGAGCGTAACCATAGCTGATACCACTGACTGCGCCGCCCGTTGTCCGCCCTGCATAACCCCGACGGCCCGAGCGCGACGCCACGTAACCTGGCTGCTCATTTTCTGGCAACACACCGCCTGGCAAGACAATCCGCGTATCTTTAGCCAGTGCCGCCCCACTTGCCAAGTCGTTATACAATGCCACTCGTTCAGGATTTGCTTTATACTTTTCTGCCAATTTTTCGATGGTGTCGCCGTCCTTAACAGTGTAGACCACACCATCAACCATCGGAATAATCAATGTCTTGCCGGCTTCAACCGCATCAGATGTCGTATTGTTCGCCCAGCGCACCGTCTGTGCTGTCACGTTAAACTTCTTGGCAATAGAATTAATCGTATCACCCTGTTTGGTGACATAAGTCTTGATCCCGCGCTGGGCCGACTTTTCTGGCTGGACGATTTGTGGCTTGGAGATAACTTCAGTATCGCCCTGAGCCAGTTCTTTTTTGATCGACAGTGTTGCCGTCGCTTCGCGCAAGTCACCCGCAGTCGGCAGATTAACTGTCTCAGCTAGATCAGTTACCGCATTAGCAGCCGCTAGCTGGTCTACCGAGACCTTATTGGCCTTATTCGTCTCATGAGCTGGGCCAGTAGACGGTGCGACCGGCTGGGAGGCGGACACCGAGCCCTGCCGGCTGGCAACCCCGCCCGTTTGGTAGCTCAATGCCAAAAATGAAATAACTAACAGAAAAATCCCACCGTACGCCGATACTGCGCTTAACTTGAGTTTTTTGCCCCGACGGGCAGATACTTGATTACGAATAACGCTTCTCCCGTGTCAATGTCTCCATCAACACTGACTACCGTACTAAGTCTTTCTTCTCGCACAAGAACAGGATGCATTGTCGACCTAATAATTAGTTGATATTGCTAAACGATTAGTTTTCCGCATCCGTGCGACCGTTCTGGTAGGCCCGCGCGCTTACACGGCGTATACCCTGTATGAGCGCAAGCTTATTCCCATTATACGCGATCCTCTCATAATTTGTCAATGCTTTATCTTGTAATACACCTCGCCCTTTAGCATATACACCAGCCCAATAACAAAGCTCAAGATGACTGCATATGGCACCACCGCAGACATCGCCATCATCATCGCAAAGAGAATGGTGGCGGGAGTAATATACAAAAGTGTCATGACAAACATGAACGCACATATGAGTGCGAACGGCACTCGCACCATCAAGGTCACGCCAATCTTGCGACAACGTAGTCCCCGCTCCTGCTTGGTTTTCTCCGCCTCAGATAGTTGGTCAGCTGAACGCGGCTGCCAATATGGCGCCTCCTTAGCCATCATGATAATTTTCCACAGCCACAGTGAACCAATAGTCGTACATACCACCATCAGCAAAATAACCGGGAGCGAGCCATTAAAAGCCAGGATAGCGCCGAATGCCGTGTGAGCAGCTTCTCGAAATGCCGAACTAAATGGGCCAACTTGAGAGATATAGAGCAGCGCCAATACAATGAACTGCACCAGCGGATACACTACAGTCATAGCGAGTGCAGCGATGCGCTGCTGGTACTGATCGGTTCGACGAGACTGTTTCAGTAGAATGAGGCCTTGGACGAGGAGCGACGCGATAGCCATGTCAACAATAATCAAAGCTAATGGCATGTGGACGTTTATAAAATATACCGGCAGCCAGCATATAAATACTGCTGCCGAGAGAACAAGCATTGCTGCTTCAATAATAATGACTGCCTCGTACCGAATGTTACGCTCTGGCGAGAGCACGGCCTGCTTCTTTCGTTTCCTCTTGGTGGCTGGCGTCTTTGTCATGTAGTATCCGAACGGAATAATATCCCCTGTATGGTGAGCCAACCAATATAAATGTGGAACTCCTTTTTCGCGATTTGTTTGTGCTGCGGGATCGCTTTAAGGAGCTTGGTATGGTTATCAAAAATGGCGAGGTGTATTTGCCGGATTTGGAGGAGCGCGATGTTTAATTTGCGAAAATCGAGCTCAAAACTCTACGACCAGAACACTTTTGACGACCAGTTTATGCGCGACTTACGAAGAGCTCGAAAAAGCGTTATTATCGAAAGCCCGTTCCTCAGAACTGCCCGAGTTGAAAGATTCATCTCGATATTTCATCGGCTCAAAAAGCGTGGCGTGGCAATATTACTTAACACCAAACCGCTTGAAGAACACTATGAAATATACAAATTGCAAGTCCAAAAATCTCTAAGTTTACTACAATCTGCGGGTGTCGACGTTCTTTTTACAGTCAAACATCACCGTAAATTAGCCATCATTGATAGGCAGGTTATTTACGAAGGCAGCTTAAATATTCTCTCATATCACGATAGTTGTGAGATAATGAGGAGGACGACATCTACACTCGAAGCGGAAATGTTGATAGATTTTATCGGCTTAAATAAATTTATGGAGGTGAAATAATTATGAACAACGAGGACACGATCAAAAATCTTCATCTGTACGAAGACGAAGAAACGATTCAGAAAACGATCCACTACCTGGAGCTTCACGACCCAGACAATGCCAATCGCGAATACGCGGTCGGATTTCTGAAATTCATGCAGCGATTTGCGCATGTCGCTAGCAGGAGTGAAGGGTTTGATCTTGAGGGGCTTTTGAAGAAGTACAAGAAACAGGACAGTGCCTCTTAATAGACTTCAACGCGGCGGTGCTAAAAAGTTACACCCAGTAATGTGCCGTGCTCGTCTTTGTCGTTAAACCTTGCGATAATGTATTTGCTAAGGTTATCGGTAAATTCTTCCGGTAGAGAGTCATACGGCATATACCCAGAATTCATGGAGCAAATATACTGAAAGTCTAACGACTCGGCTTTGCTACTAGAAATTTCTAGAGCTTTTGCTACCTGTCTAGGATCTACGTCTGCAAATATTTTTGAATCGTGGAATAAGGGAAATTCTCTGTGACGTATAGTAGACCAATATTCAGCTAGCATAAGATCGTAGCAGAACACCTTCATACTACTAACGCCGTCGCTGCCAGCTTTTTTAATATCAATTTTAAACTTATAGCCTTCTTTATCTACATCAATAGAGAGTGTCCCGGGCTGTTCGTACAAAAATCGAGAGTTTGAATTAAATAAACGTATAGCTGTTGATATTAGCGGCTGGTCTCCGTTATATTCCTGCCACATCTTTGATATAACATCGCTAATCTCTATTCGTATGTCATCAATCCTTGACTTAATCTCCGTGAGTCGAGAAATTCTGCTCTCTATGTCTGCTATCTTGGTCTTGCTTTTGTTGACTTCATCTTGAAGTTTTGTATATTCATCAAGAGCTCCATGTGTCTTTAGTATATTCAAATAGCCAGCTCTCTCATTTGAGAGTTTTTCCATTTTGTTATCCAAAGCTCTGTTTTTTGTTACATATAGCTCGATCTCGCTTTCTAGATAATTTTTCCTGTTAAGTACTACGTCTCTGTGAAAATTAATCACCTCATCGAGTGTGCGTAGAGAGGATTTTTCAAAGACGGCGCCCGCTGCTTCGTATATTTGCTCTATTTTTATATCATCACCGTTTTCATTTTTTAAACTGTCTTTGTATCTCTCTACTATTTGAGAGTTTATAGTGATTTCATTGATAATATCGTGGATTTCTTTAGTTAAAGTGTCTGCTTTAGCCTGTATATCTCTATAGTCTTCGTGAACTTGAAAATTTTCTAGTCTTTTCATCTTCTCCGCAAGTTGCAACTCAACGTCTATTTTCTCTGAGTTCAAATCGCCCACCGTACCTCCAAACGCATCAAAAGCACCCGTTTCAATAGCTTTGTTTGCACTATCTAATTTTTTAAATTCAGATTTGAGTTGCGAGAATTTGACAGATAGCTGCCAATTTAATCCTAGCAGAAAAGCGGTATTGTTATCTCTAGATAGTGCTTTCTGCCGAGCAAAGCATAAGAAAGGATCAGAGAATGCGCCATCATCAGTTCTCATGAAGTACGACGCCAATGTGCGATACGTAGGGTGATTGCTTTTGTCTTTTACTTCACGTACACTAACACCAAACAATTTCTCTCCTAAGGTTAGACAAACTTCATCTGCGCTAATATCTTCAACTCCTAGCGCCACTATGTATTTTTTGTGATCATTTACTGCTCGCTTGAGAACAACCTCTTCTCCGTCTATCTCGATAGTCAAGCTGAATACCCAATCTTTCATCTCTTCTTTTTTAAGAGTTTTTGACGGCTTACCTCCCAGGCAATAATTTACAATTTCAAGCAATAGCGTTTTACCTAAGCCATTAGTGGAATGCTTGTCGCTGGAGTCTTGGTCGCGGTCGGCTATGATTATATTAAAACCTCTACGAAATTGTATGGTTTTAAAACTGCTTTTGTTTGCGCTTAATTTAACTAATTTCATGTTTTTTATTTTTTTCGATTACTCCATTATTATACAGTATAGCTCCGGAGGAGTACAGTAACACCAGAGCTGCAATAAACTTCTCAAACGTACCTATTTCTTCATATACCTTCACTTTGCTCCATAACGAACTCACTGTTTCAACTGAATCTATGTTTTGAAGAAGTATTGCACCAACTCCAACGACCGAAAACCCCACGCGAATAGTTTTATCTGGAAGTATTATCATTTTTCAAACACCTCACATAGCTGAAAATAGTAGGCCACTATTCCGTAAGCTGCAGCCATATGACGAGGGTCGCTACTGTCGCTAGAGGCTGCTTGCACTAGAGAGTAAAATATAGCATCCCCGTTATCAGTATCTCTTCTTAAATTTTTATACTTTTGTACAAAAAATACCCTTAATTTTTCTGGATAGTCTTCGCTAGCATTTTTGTTTAAAAAATTATCAATCAGCGATACAGAAGCCATGCCCATTTTTAACATCTGCTCTGTCTGCAGACTTAGACTATTTTTGTGCACTTTATCCTTTATAGGTATCAGTCCAAAGTCTTCGCTATCGTATTTCAAAGGAGGGTTATCTATTATGTGCCGAAGAGTTTCCTCGAGTTCTCTAAATGTGATTGTCGGTAAGCTTCTCTTTATGGCTCGCTCAATGCGCTCCTCATGCAAAGATTTGATTTCATGAAGATAGTCAACAGAGTATTGTACTGCACTCTTATCAATAATAGTGTGACATGTTGGACAGAGAAGAATAAGATTATTATAGGAATGACGTTCGATATCACTCTGACTGTCATCGTAGCGTGCAGAATTCGGCCTATGCCCCTTAATATGAGCCATTTCTCCTACAGGAATCAGTGTGTCAGTTTGACGCTCAACTACTAGGTTATTGCACATTGCACAGAGACTGCCACTTTTTGCCCATAGAATTTTCATGCTTGATTGAGGAATACCCATTTGTCTATTATTGTATCACTCGATACTGCTTGTGCCTAGCTGAAGCCTCATATTTCATCTATCATCAACTCCGCCGTAATCTGTGACTTTTTCTTTGTTCGCCCGTTGGTCTTAGCGACTTTTCTTGACGAAGACCTACCAGAACTTTCTTGTCCAGAAACCTCTTCTCGTCTCCTGGCAAATTCCTTTCGTGAATGTTTAACAATTTCATTTCTCACTGCCTCATCGCCATCGCTTTCTAGCAATAAAGTCTGCCCGGATAGCGGCTCTTGCGTGTGCACCGCCGCCAGCCTAGCGTAATAATTATATGCTGGCAGGTTGCTGATTTCGCCCGGTTCAATATACGGGCTAAACATCGGCAGTAAACGCTGTTCATCTTGCGGATTGCCGGTTCGGAAGCAGATAATCGTGCCAGTATTTGCCAAAATTATATTCACTGTTTGCTGGTCGCTTTGCTGCGAAGTAGACTGCTCGGCCATGATCATAAAGACGCGATATTTGCGGCTCTCAGACAGCATTTGCACAAATGATGTTGTGGCGAAATTCTGAAACTCATCGACATACAGATAGAATGTCCGCCGCTCCGCTTGCTTGAGTCGGGCGCGGCGGAGACTTGCGAGCTGGAGCTTCGCAAGTACGGTGATTCCAAATAGCTCAGATGTATCTTCGCCAAGCAAGCCTTTGGACAAATTACAAATCAGTATTTTCCCCGAGTTGATAATATCATCAAAATCAATCGTCGATTTTGGTTGCTCGAGAATTTGCCGAGCTGACGCTGAAAATAAAAACCGCCCAATTTTCGCTGTAATCCCTGCTGACATTTTTACTTTCTGCATATCGCCAGCTTTGCCAAACTCGTTCTTCCAGAAGTTTATCAAGTTTGTGTCGTCAAGATTTTTAACGACACTGCGGCGATATTTTGGGTCGTTTAGCAAATCAAACACAGTAAAAAGCGTGGAATTTTCCTGCATGAGTGCGGTTTGAATGGTGTTGCGCAAAATGTATTCGATACGATGCCCGCCCGAGTCCTCGTCGCTAAAGATTTTCCGAAAAATCGACACGACCGACTCAGTAATAAGATCTTTTTCGCGCATCAACTCGCTGCCGTCTAGCCCAGGCGCTAGCTCCAATAAATTCAAACCAACCGGATAATCCAAATCATCAGGATTGAAATAAATTACATCGCCAAGGCGCTCCGGAGGAACGTGCCGCAAAATCGTCTCCGCCATATCGCCATGCGGGTCAATTACAGCCACGCCTTTGCCGTTACAAATATCTTGCACAATTTGATATTGCAACATCGTAGTTTTGCCGCTACCCGTACCGCCGATGATGTACTGATGGCGCTCGCGCTCAGCTTCCATCAAGCCAATCGGCGTCACCGTATTGTGATGATGATTTTCACCAATAATCACATCGAAACTTTCTGACTGCTTGAGTGAAATCGGCGCGGGTAGCGTGCGGCTGAGCGAAGTTATCAGATTGTCGGTTTTACTATGATAACTTGAAGGAAAATGAAACAAGCTAGCAAGTTCGCTTGAAGCGAGGATTATGGAGCTATTTTTATGCAGCGATGGCAGGCGCTTTATGGATGCAAGAATTAGCAGGTTGTTCAGAATCGGCATACGATACTTTGCTTTGAGTGATTGATATGGCGGTGTACTAAAACCGTCCAGCGCGGATTTAAGCGCGGCGATATGTCTCTTTGTTTCTGGACTACTTACCATGATGCGTAGGTTGACATAAAATAGCGGACGAGTCACTTTTTGGTGCATGGTTTCCATTAGTTCTAATTCAAAAGCACTTAGCATGCGCGCCGGGCGGTCACCTCGCGGCACCCTGATTTGCTGCCGCGGGGATACGGTTTTTGAATGGTAGTAATTACGGTAACTAGTTGTCATGCTAGCATGAACTTCGCTGACGAGGTCGGTTGCGCCAGAAGAAATTTTGCCAAAAAAGCTAGCTAATCTGCCGAGCATTGATAGTTTTTTGCCGCTAACATATTGCAAAATGTTTTCATTGCCGAGAATTTTATGCGACAGAATTTCTGCTTCACGTAAGCGCGCTGGTGTTGCTATAAGCTGCAAAATAATTTCCTCTTCGTCATCTAACCTGGTCATCGCACCAATCACATAACTGAGTGGATCGCGTTGCTCTAGCGTCGAATTTATAGCTAACGGCAAGACGTAATGCCCAGTTTCTCGAAATTCAATAACTTGATAATCATCACCGCTCTTTCGCTCAACTGTGCGAACCTTTGAGTCGGCGATGTAGGAGGTAATCACTTTTTGCATGTTCGCAGCGTGACGCCGTTCGACCTGCACCAAATACCGCACGCCGTGCTCTTTAGTTGATGTAATTTCAAAACTCATAACTGGCGACCGACCGAGCAATTTTTCTTTGAGTGAGCGCGCCGCCCGATGTCCATGAATTACCGAAAATAGTTGCTCGGTTGCTTCAGGTGTTTTGGCGATCGTGGCAGGCGGTGTAATTTCCAGCCAAACCATGCCTCGTGTTCGCAAATATCGACGATTCAAAACAAAACGAATCACCAACCACAAAATGACCGCGCTAATCGTAAGCGTGATTACGATTAAAACTATCGACCCAAGCCATAAGGTGGTGGCGAGGTAATCGGCTGTAGATTCCACGGCTGTGCTCCTGGTTTATTATGAATAAATTTATAAGATTTGGCGACTTCTTTGGAAAAAGTGCGCTGCGACACCACGTTCAAACCGCGCGCGTTCATTTCAGAAATTTTCCAATCACCGCTGATTTGATTAACTTCTATCACATACGCAACATGTCCATAATGGCCTTCATCAGTCTGAAAAACTGCACCAGCCGCTGGTGTATCGTTGACGATGTAGCCATCACGCTTGGCGTTATCATCCCAGGTATTAGCGTTGCCCCAAGTGTTCGGAATCGGACTGTTTGCCCACCGACGCATCGCATACGCCCACCACGTACAGTTGCCCCAGGCGTAAGTGTTTCCGGGCATCACGCCGCCGTTATAAAAACCACGTTCTTCCACCGCTTTGGCGCTCGGTGCATTTGCTAAAAAGCTCATTGCCGGTAAGCCAAGTGATGAAATAGCTAAAATCGGAAACGTCAAAATAAGCAATAATGTAGCGATGATTATAGCTATAATTTTCTTAATGCTGAAACCAAAATTTGTAAACAAAACTACCGCGCCGTTCATGATGAATACAACTCCGCAGGATTAGTCGTGATGAGCGGGTGTTCTTTTTCGGCTGCCACAACTTTAACGGCGACATGGTTTTGGTCGGCGATAAGCAAAGCATCGCCTCGCTCGCACATGAGCAGAAAACTTTGTTCATATTCGCTGAGGTTAAATTCGTTAACCACGCCTTTGATAGTCGTCGTATCCTGGCGCATTAAAATCCGCAGTGCGCTTTGCGAAGCAATAGCGCGACCATACTCACTTTTGAGAAAGTCATTAGCTTGTTGCGATATAATTGACACGCCGAGATAATATTTGCGTGCCCGACGCACCAGTCCTGCTACAAACCGCGCCGACTCCTCGTGTTGCAACAAAATCCAGCCCTCATCGATAATCAGCAGCCGCTTTTCTGGCTTAGCCATGACTTGATTTTTCACAAAATTAGAGATAATTAACATCATAATTTGGCGCAGATTTTCTGGTAAATCTTTGATATCGAAAATAACCAAGCGGTTGTCTAATTTAACATTTGTTTGCGCATTGAATACATCCGCCAGCGAGCCGGAAATATATTTTTCTAACTTTTCACACAATTTTAGCTGACCCAACTTTCGAAGTTCCGCGTATAAATCTTCTAAAAGCGGCGGTTTGGTTTTTGACTTTTTGTAGATTTTCAAAACCGCTTTGTCAATGGCGGCTTTTTCGCGCGCCGTTAAACTTTCAGCCATCAAACCGATTACGTCCATTAGATCTTGTGCATGCTCAGATAAATCACTAATTTCGTGAACAGTCGTCGCTAGGTCAAAAGGGTTAATTTTCTGCTTACTCTTGGCTGATAATTTTATATACGTGCCTTTTACTGATTCGGCGAGGCGCTTGTATTCACGCTCTGGGTCGATGACGATGACACGCGTGCCTTGCATGAGTTGGCGTAAAATCTCGACTTTGGTGGTGTAACTTTTGCCAGCACCCGACTGCGCAAATGTGATTGAGTTAGCATTGTGTAAACTAAACCTGTCCAAAATAACCAGCGAGTTGTTTGATTTGTTGACACCATAAAGGATGCCCGATTCCTGCACCAATTCTGATGACATAAACGGAAAAGTCAGAGCGGCGCTGGAACTATCAAGGTTGCGCTTTTGCGCCAATTGGTCTTCGCCGCGTGGCAAAATTGATTGCAGCGCCTCTAACTGCTGATAGCGCGCTACTTTTGAGTAAAACAACCGCGCCGACAGATTAGCTTCAAGCAACTTGGTGGTTTTATCAAGTTCTTCTTTGGTCTCAGAACGAATGCAAATATAGATCGCCATTTGGAATAATTTTTCCTGACCGCGCTGAATTTTATCGCGCAAATCAATCGCCGACTCAAGCGGGTCGGTAATTTCCGAGCCAACGATTCGTCCCTCGCGCATCATCGCCCGGCGTGTGGATTCAAGCTCGGTAATTTTACGATTTAGTTTTGGCAGCGCCGCTCGGGCGTCTACTTCATGCAGATGATAACTAATGTCGATGTCGTGATTAAAATGAATCAAGCTATCCATCCAGTCCGAACTCGCTACGAACGGATATCCAGAAATAAACAACGTGCGCATGTACACACCGTCGATGCAAAGATAATCAACGTTTTCTTCCAGCCCAGCGTAGGATAAAATATCCAGCGCGTCTTGTTTGCCAAATGTGATATTGAGCTCTTTTTGCTGTTCCTCGCGCTGGCGGTCGCGGCGTCGTTTCGGAGCACTAATTGAGTCACTAATTCTTTTGATAAATACTGGTGTGCGCGGTTTTTTAATCATTAATTTTACTCCCATCTCGCATTAACGCGGTGTGAATTGTCTGCAAAGCGCGTTCAGTTAGCGGCTGAATTTTTGCTTGCGCTGGGCTGTAGAAACTGTAGAACAAATCAAGCACTTCGAGGCTATCTAGCTGATCAGCGCGCATGCCGAGCCGCGCCATACCTTTGGCGATAATATCAATGCGGAGTTTGAGCTGTTCGCGGATTAAATCAAAATCAGCTTTGTTGTCGGTCGGTCGAAAAGGAATAATGATATAAAAATGCCGTGTCAAAATCTTGTTGTCGGTGATGAGCGAACGAATAAATTCATCGTAATTTTTCAGTTGAGTTTTGTAAACGGGAATCGTCTCGCTCTGCAATCGGTAGTTCAAATCCTCTAAATATCCGTCCATATCAATTTCGCGCGTACGTACTAAAATTTGAATCGGCCAACCAATCGAATTGAGAAAACTTTCGTAGGTATCAATGATTGCGTCTTGCTCATCCTCGCTACGCAGCTCAAAATTCAGCGCCGAAACGGACAAGATTGCCCGATAATTATTCTGTGGCAATAACAAAATTCCGTCGCGCACACCCTTTAGCGCAATCTGCCGCCTGGCGCTAGATTTAGCGTTTGACTTTCGTAAACCGAACATGCAAACCCCCTCTCTTATCAGTTTCAAAACGAACATCAGCGGCTGGGTCGTCTATAATTTGGCGGGTTTTGATGGTTGATGCGTCATCCAATTTTTCTAGCTTTTGCGGCTTTTTGGTTGGTTGATTTGTGGCTTCTTCGTCTTCAGGTGGAGCACTTTTATATTCATCACGAAACGCAGTAGTGTTTTTATTGAACAGATAATATTTTGGTCGCAAATTGTAACGCAGTACCGTCACCAGCCAAAGCGCAATGATTTTACCCCTAACACGAACCGACAAAACTCCACAAATCATCAAACTTAACGTCATCAAAACGTATTTATAAAGCGCGCCGTTCATAACCGGCGGCAGCAGCGCGAAAACTCCCGCGCTAAAGAAAACAGGAATCATCAAGAGCACGATTTGTGAAAAACCGAGCTTGCCGATAATCCGATCTTCTACGGTAGTAACCTGCGCAGGAACGACTGTCGTTTTCATGATTTTTTACCTCGCTGTTTAGTCGATTTTATTTTCGATCCGGCACGGTAAGTTGTGCCGGTTTTGAGTGGTTTTGATTCGGGCATATTAACAACGGTTAGATTATTTTTGCTGCGCGGATTTACGGCGTAGGTGATTTCCGCGTCGCCTTTTTTGTTTAGATAACTCACTTTCATCGGCGACTTTGTTTGACGCGCCACCGTTTCGAGAGTCGAGTGAACCCGGGCTTTTTTGGCGGCGTGAGTGGTATTCTTCACGCGCTGGGTCGTTTTGTGCACCACTTTCGAGCCAGTGCCTGTCATGTAGCTGACGCCGTTCATAAACTGACCACCCAGCTTCTTTAGATTGCGCGCACCCATACTAACGAAACTAAATTGTATCATCACGCCTTGAACTTTTAATAAAGTCAGAATAGTTGCTATGCCTGCTACCATCGCCATCAAGGTGTCGGGAAATGCATTGTTACTGCCGCTAGTCGCCATACCAGAAAACAGCGACGACGCTAATTGCAATATAACCACATGGACAAACAAAACGAAAATTGTTGATAAGAACGTCTTCATCGAAGTTTCGGCAAAATCACGAAACCCCGGCACTAACCACAACATACTCACCAGCGGTGACAGGACAGTGCCGATAAATAAAGTGATTAAACGCATAACATAATACACCAACAATATGACCGAGCAAATCAGAAAAGCCACCATGATCAGCAGCGCCGCCACGCCCTGACCAGACGTTTTTTCGACAACTTTGATGAGCGTACTCCAGACGGTCGATGCACCCGAAATTTGGTTGACTGCCGAGATGAGAACGTTGGATAAACTAATGATGCCATCAATCAAAAATATCGAGGTGTTCATCAGCAAAAATATCAGCGCTATGCGTGGCAGTAGGTGCTTGACTTCAACTTCGTCAAAACCAAAACTCGACGCGCTCATGACCTGAAATCCGACTAGCGCCACAACTAAAATTAACAGCACATCAGCGATGCCGACAATCGCTAGCCATAGATTAAACACGACTTTATTGCTCGCCATCAACGGCGTCGATTTGGTGAAAAATTCTAGCGCGCTCAAAAATGGCGAGGCTATGGCGTTAATAATCGACGACAATAGCCCCGTCACAGCTTTGATGATCATCTCGATCAAGCCGTTGTTTTCTGATTTGGGCGTGACTGCCTGTAGGTTCGGTAGGTTTGCGTCATTTGGATTTTGCACCGCTTGATATGAACCGTTCAAAATAGAAACTATTGTCACAGCGGCTAGTACGACGACTAACCCAATCGCTGCTTTTTTAGCGATGTTTTTAGCGTGCTCCATGCGGTCTGGTTTGCCACTGCTGGTCATGTAAATATAGCCAGCATGCGCCAAAAAGAAAGCGCAAGCCAGCGACGCGATGCCCGATAAGATTTTGGCTGTCGGCAAAACATAATCACGCACGGTTTTTATGGCGCCAGCCGTATCAGCAAATAACACTAAATTGCTAGTGAAAATATCGACAAAGTCGAACATTAGCGTTTAACCTCCGAAGGCTTGTCGCGCTAAAGTCGTTACGATGTTCGCTAATACAAACGCCGCAATAACAATCGCTAGACCAATTGCCGACCATGTGATAGTGCGCTTTGCTTTGTCTAGTTGCTCAGGATTTCCCGAGCTAGTGATATAGGTAAAGCCGCCAGCAACAAAAAAGCCGGTTGCTACCAGACCGGCTAGTCCCGCCACCACTTGGATAACGCTTCGTATAAAATTCTCGACATTGCTGACACCAGCGGGTGCAGCTAGGGCTACGTTCGCCAACACAAATGGCGCTCCAACTGAGATAAATATTGCCGCCAAACAATATGTTTTTCTTGACACCATAAACTCCCTTTCACCAGAGCGTAAACTTTGTGTTTACCTCCGTTATTTTTACGTTAGCAGGCATTAATTTACTTGGCAAGACGGCACTTGAAAGTCTACTATGGTGGTATCAGTGTGTTAGTTTCCGGGAGGTTTGTTAAATCTATAGAGGTACAGCTATGTTCTGCTTTGAGCCGAGAATTAAATTAACGAACTTACTAAAAAATATATTTTGTCGCCAACTTTACACTAATAAAAATTACAAGTAAACTAAAAACATGAGCAAACTAAAATCTGAAAAGATCGTCATATCTTCGCCGCTATCGTTTAGCGGCTCGGCAAAGCGCATTTGGAAAATTACGGATGTGGACAATCCAGTGGTGAAAGCGTTGCTTAGTTTGGTGGCTGCCGCGCTCATTATGTTCGCTTGGGTTTTCGTGGCGTTTTGGTACGTGCTGATTTACGTTGTTTTTGGAATTTTGTTCATTCCGTATCGGCTACTGCGGCGAAGTAGCCGCAAGCAAAAGCAAGCAAAATTGCGGCATCGTGAAGTGCTGGAGGCAATAGAGAAAAATCGTAACTTATAACCGCCGCAACACGGTCACGCGTTTCTTATCGTAAGTTTTCTGGGATTTGTGCAGAACTTCAGAATGAGAATCAAACCAAATAGTTATATCATCCGTTAGCTTTGACAACTCGAGACCGGTTTTCGTTAATTTATATTCAACTCGCGGCGGAATCGTCGGATAGAAAAAGCGCCGGACGATGCCGGCGCGTTCTAGCTGCTTGAGGTGCTCGGTGAGCACTTTTTGAGTCACCCCCGGAAGAGAGCGGTGTAGCGCAGAATAGCGCTTAGTCTCAGTGCCAAGCGAAAGAATGATCGCGATAGTCCATTTGCGAAACAGCAGGCTTGTCATGAAATCGCGCGAATCGGCATACTGTTTTTTGGATACAGTAGTTTTTGTCATGGTTACCTCCCGTTGATGTAAATGTATATTTGGCGTAAAAATAGCTGATGAAAAAATATCTCTGGAGGGCCCTCCAGAGATATTATGTGGCCCATCCTTAGTTATGTATTGTAACATCGCGCAACCAAGATGTCAAATAACAACTATTATTACACCTCCTTGTCTATTGTTGGTGTTGTCGCGCACTGGCTTTATATCTGATCTTATTTGTAGTACAATAATCCTATATGAATGATCGTACGCATAAAATCAATACAAACGAAGGTCTTATTGATGAGGCATTATCCCGTTCAGTAGCTGAAATTCTACCAAGCAAGAGAGAACTTAAAAAAGAACTACAAAGCGGCAAGCGATTGACGTTTTATCTAGGCATTGATCCTACCGCCAGCTACGTTCACCTCGGACATTCGACAAACTATTTAATGCTTGAGCGCTTTCACGCCCTAGGTCATCGAATTATTGTATTGATTGGTGATTTTACGGCAATGATCGGTGATCCAAGTGATAAAACTTCAATGCGCGTGCAGCTAACGCGCGAACAGGTACTTGATAACTTAAAAACATTTAAACAACAGATCGGAAAAATCCTAAACTTTAATGATGCCGATAATCCTATAGAATTTAAATTTAACTCAGAATGGCTTTCAAAGCTAACGTTTGAGGACTCTGTCGAGCTGGCCTCAAATTTTACGGTTCAGCAGATGCTTGAACGGGATGCATTCAAAAAAAGGGTTGCTGAGGAGAAGCCCCTTTTCGTGCATGAATTCTTCTATCCATTAATGCAAGGGTATGATTCTGTGGCCCTAGATGTTGACGTGGAAGTGGGCGGCACTGACCAAACTTTCAATATGCTTGCTGGGCGTACACTGCTGAAACGTTACAAACAGAAGGAAAAGTTTGTAATTACGACAACTCTATTAGTTAATCCAGATACGGGCGAGAAGTTGATGAGTAAGAGCCTTGGTACTGGTGTAGGATTGGACCTTGGCGCCAAAGAGATGTTCTTCAAGATCATGCAAATATCAGACGCCGGCATCTATCAGTGTTTCGTGGACTGTACGCGTCTATCAATGGGCGAGATTGCCGAAATAAAAAAGCGGCTTGATAGCAATGAAAATCCCCGTGACATTAAAAAAGAGCTTGCTCGAGAAGTGGTGTCTATGTACCACGGCAGTGAGGCTGCTTTTGATGCCGAAAAGCGATGGGTATCTGAAGTTAGCCATAAGAATTTAGCTCAAGATATTCATACTGTTCAAATTGGTTCTGACGAGTCAATTGTTGATTTGATAGCTCGTCTAGATATAGTTAAAAGTCGCGGCGAAGCCAGGCGTTTAATCAAGCAAAATGCTGTTAAAATTAACAACAATAGAGTAAACAATGAGAACGCAACCCTTATTAATGGCGACATCTTGCATGTTGGGAAAAAGCATGCCTTTAAAGTGTCTGTATAGGTAGCTCATTATGAATGAGACTGACATCATAAATCTGCTTCGCAGAGACAATGAGTTTATGGAGGTGGCTAGAGGTATAAATTCACAAGTACCACCCGATTGTAGTTGGTGTATATTTTCTGGTTTCGTGCGCAATAAAGTGTGGGACTATATCCATGGCAATACCACTCCTACTAGAGCATCGGATATTGATGTCGCCCTCTATATGCCAGGCGACAATACGATGGCGATAAACGTCAAGCAGAAGCTAGAAGAGTTATATCCGACCTATAGTTGGGATGTTTCGAACTTCGCCTATAGCCATACTGAAAACAACGACAGCCCTTACGTGAATTTGATCGACGGGTTGAGTAAAGAGCTCGAGACGATCACAAGTGTTGGTTTAACTCTTCGCTCAGACGGCTCTCTAGTAATAATCGCCCCTCACGACATTGGTGATCTTGTTAAATGTATTATTCGTCCTACGCCTATCATCTATGCAAATCCAGAAAAACGACAGCTGATCGTTGATCGTATATCAAGAAAACGCTTGCTTGAAAAGTGGCCAAAGCTACAGGTTATTATATAGAATTTTCGGTATCAAAAATTTTCTTGGCGTTAATTATGTAATCTATCAAATAGTTAATGGTCTCTACAGAGCAGTTCACTCCAAGTAGAACTATACGAAATGCTACAACTGGTTTACCATTGTGGTTATAAAATGATGCCGAGGATTTGCTGAAGGCTATCTTTGGGTTTTTTCCTTCACGATCAACAAACCATTCGTAAAAGTTGCTGGTGTATTCTGTATTTGCCGCTAATATGCTGTCATCATATAGTTCCTTATGGTGTTCGTTCTGTACGTCGGAACCTGTAACTATGGAACGTAAGAATATGTCTGTGGTCGCGGAGTTTTTATTTTCAATAATCATACCAGCAGCATTAATATCTTTCTCGCGATCAACAAATGCTTCGCGCATCTCAAGTGCATGCCCCAACAGGACCTGATAACCCTCTTTGCCGATAGTTTTTAGCGTTGCCCACGTTGCGACTATATTGGCGACAGATCTTGATGTTTCAATAGTGTATATACCAGGATTGTATTCATTTTCATCATGAAACAGTGGTGTCATAATATCTTTTTGACGCTTCAAAAAATTAAAATCATCTTTATTCTTTAGAATAACCATGCTTGAATTATAGGGCGTGTAGCCTGTCTTGTGAAAATCTACTCCAAGCGAATCAGCAAAGCAGAACTTTCTCGCCATGTTGGCGTTGTGCTGCGCGCCCTTGAGGACTCGTACACTAAAACCGAGAGGGTTCTTATCAAAATCGTAATCTATAAAATTTAGCCACACCCAGCCCAGGACGCTATCAACATGTATGTGCGGCGTGTAGCTTAGGCTATATTCTTTAATTAGTTGTGAACGAAGTTTATATATCTCTTCTACATCATCCATACCCATGCTGGATGTGGTTCCGCCTACAGCCTCAATGCAGGCGATCTTTTTTCCGCTATCAAGCGCTCGTCGACACACTTTTTCAAGATCTGAAAGATCAGTTGTCTGATCAATATTTGTCTTTACTTTCAGATAATTATTCTGACCAATGCCTGTCCAGTTTGCTGAAGTTTGCTGACTATAATGTGATGCTGCGTTACCTATTACTACAGTATCATTGTCAATTACACCCTCCAATGCATGTTTTGGTTTAGCCTTGGCTAGTCCTATCTTTACTGCGTATAGGTTTGTGCCTGTTCCTCCAAAAGTAAATACACCTGATGCTTTTGTAGGGTCCATTCCGGCCATCTTAGCAATAGCTGACGCACAAGCTAATTCATCCTTGAGAGCCTCGCCAGCATCTTCTCCGGTAACCGCATTACCCATATATAACGACGTTGCTACGTAAGCTGCCAAATAAACAAAGTTTGGCTGTGGAATAATATTTTTTACCATTAAGGGACTGTGTGCCTTGACTGAGCGCTGCATCTCATTGGCTACTTGTTCGACAGTAGTGCTGTGAGAAAAGTTATAACGCTCAGGTATTGCAGCTGAGCTCATAACGTCGGTTATGGAAGTGTCTGAATCCGAAGGGTAAATTGGACCGTCACCTTGTCGTGCAATCATTGCCGCTACGGCGTTTTCAACTAGTGTTATAAGCTTACTGCTGTTGTCTCCGTTTTCGCGTAGAAATAAAGACTCTTGCATGTCTGATAAAATGTCCTGGTATCTATTTGTCATGATTTTAACCATTAGTTTCTTAATACTATCTAATAATACCACACTGTTATCGTTCTGATGTAGTCAAGCTAATTGTTTACTTTTATGATATAACTATACCATGGTTTCCTTTTTAAGTTATAATGTTGGCGGTGCACAGCAGTACGACCATGTGCTGGCAATTGCCAGGCTACTCCATACAATAAATACATCTATTGTCTGTTTGCAAGAAGCTAAATGGGCAAATGATGAATCGTTTGTAAACGATTTTGTCAAAAAATCAGGCTATAACAACTGTCGTATATGTCTTTCGTCTCGCACAGACAACCACTCAATCGTTCTTTCTAATCTTCCCGTACTAGGAATGATTCCATTCAACCAAATGGCAAATTCCGGCATTATAGTTGATATAATGGCGAATATGCCAGTACGTGTCGCGGCTCTTCATCTTGCTCCCTCACCCGAGCAACAACGTGTTATCGAGCTAAATTCTATCCTGGGATACCTAAGCAATGATATGAATGTCGTAATGGCGGGCGACTTTAATGCGATCGCACCCAATGAGCATGCCCCAGTTCTAGGTTTGTCTAGCTCTGCTAAGCCAGAGTCTGTAAAACATGACGCAATCCAACTACTTATTAATTCCGGTTTTCATGATATCGGGAGAGAACATACTGTCAGCCCCATAGCCACGGTACCTCTCTCTGCCGATAGGGGTGTTACGTATCAAAACCTTCGACTAGACTATTTTTTCGTTAATACCAAGCTTGCTCCATTAGTTCGTTTATACCGTGTTATTGACACGTCAAAAACTCAAAATCTATCCGACCATCTCCCTGTTTTTATGCAGCTAGGCGATTGACGTAGTGCGGTATTTATATTACAATCGGACTATGAGTTTTAGTGAGAAGTGGTTTAATCGTAGCAATGAATCTCTTGAGGGTATTTCAACTGATGAATTCATCGGTTACGTTCAACCGAAAACACAAGAAGCAATAACAATGGATGGCATACGTGATCAACTTGACTCCGGGCATCCTTTGAATGTTAAGTTTGGCACTGACCCAACTGGGCCAGATTTACACCTAGGTCATGTTGTTCCAATTCGTGTTCTTGATTTGTTTAGTCGTGCGGGTCATAATATTGACCTTGTATTTGGTGACTTTACAGCAAAGGTCGGTGACCCTAGTGGACGATCTAATGAGCGCCCTTTACTTTCTGATTCAACAATCTCTGAAAACGTTTCGACTTTCCGTGATCAAGTAGATAAATATTTCGATACACACACCTCAAATGTAAAAGTTTCCAATAATAGTGCCTGGCTTGATGAAATGTCACTATCTGACGTCTTTGAATACTTACAGGAAACGAATTTAAGTGAGGCTATGCAGCGTCGTGATTTCCGCAAGCGCATACTAGCTGGCAAGGCTATCAGTTTAGCAGAAGCGTTTTATCCAACAATGATGGGTATCGACTCAGTTGAACTCAAAACAGACATTGAGATTGGCGGAATTGACCAGCTATTAAACTTTCAACAAACACGTAAGGTTCAACGTAACCAAGGTCAAGTTCCAGAAGATGTTATTATGACTCCAATTCTTGAAGGAACGTCTGGAGGTGGTGTAAAAATGAGTAAGTCTCTTGGTAACTACGTACCTCTCAACGCTACGCCAGATGAAGTATATGGCAAGATGATGTCTATTCCTGATGATATCGTATTGAACTATATAACAGCTTTTGCGCCCGTGCATACTGACGAGGTTTCCGGGCTGAAGCAAAGCATCGAATCTAGACCACTTGAGATGAAGAAACAACTGGCAACTTATTTAGCCGCCTTGTCAATTTCTAATATGGATGATGGTCTTGCCGCGAGAGAGCGGTTTGAGCGGCGCTTTGCAAGAAAAGAGTTTGCCGAGGATGATATGGAGAAACTTGTGAGCGGATCTGCTTTAATTGATTCACTTACCGCGACTGGTAAATATAAGTCGCGTAATGAAATTCGTCGGTTAGCAAAACAGGGTGGAATTAAGCTCGACGGTACATCTCTTTCAGAAGACGAGGTTATGACGACTACTCCCCCTATCGGATCTATTGTTACTGTTGGCAAGCGAACTATTTTTCGTATTGCCAAGTCCGAGGAATGATTGATGGAGTTTACGCACCTAACGAAGCGACAGAATGAGGAGTCTATTGCCCCAGAAACTATTGACATTAGCTTAACGGGACGTTGCCAACTTGATTGTGCGTGGTGTTGGGGTGAAAAGCATACTATAGGTGTTAATCATGAAGCTGATGATTGGAACAATCTTCTTAACAATTTTTCATCTGAAGGCACCTCCCACGTTGTATTTACCGGAGGTGAACCTCTAATGGTTCCTTTTTTGCCAGATGTAGCGAAACATGCAAAGAATATTGGATTACGCACTACTCTTTCGACCAACGGCATATTGTTGCCTAAACGCCATAAATCTATTATGCCGCACATTGATGACTTAGGATTACCTCTTGACGGTCCAACCAGTGGTGTCAATAAAAATATGCGTAAGGGTCGTATAGATAACTTCCTGAAAGTTATAGAAAGTGCAATGCTGGTCCAGGAAGAATATCCAGACACCTCGCTTACGATTCGTACTGTTATTGCCCGACCAAATATCAATTCTGTACCAGATATCCCTGAAGTTCTTGAACGGGAGGGGGTCGACCTTAGTAGATTGCGCTATAAAATGTATCAAGTGGAACCGATTGGACCTCGCGCTACCGAAACAGCTACTGATTACTGGATGGTTGATGAGGCAGAGTGTTTAGAGGTTGCTAATCAAATCTCTCAACGCTACCCAAATCTGCAACACACCCTTCAGCTTTATCGAAACACATCTGGAAGATACTATCAGATAATGCCTCAAGGTAACGCCTATGGAACATATATTGATAGCAAAGGTACTCCGCATATGGTAGAGTTGGGGAATCCAATGACAGATTTTCGCAATGCTCTCGGCATGATAGCTACTCGCTACGCGTGCCTGTATTGATTCATAGCTTGACGCATATGATCATTGTAATCACGAATCTGCTTATATGTTTCGCTGAATCGTGGGTAAGTATCAAGATACGTCCAAATATCTTTGGAATATATGGAAAGTTGACTCGTTAGTTCAGGATTTCGAGGCAGAGGTAATATCCAAAAATGCACACTCGCTGGCTTAAGATATTTTTCGTCGTGGTAAATATGCGAGGTCTCGACCCCTAATTCAGCAACGTTTTCCTTAACTCGCTTAGCAATAATCATGCAATGATCAAAGTATTCTTGCGGCATCTTATCAATACTGCGATAATGTTTTTTTGGACTAACTATATAGAACCCAGGTATTGCATATTTTGCGTCTTGTCGAACTACTAAATCCTCGTCTTCATACACTGGAGCCAGAACGTCATCTATTTCATTTGTAAATTTATCTAAAAACTCACCCTTTGACATAGTGTCATCACATAAAAAGGCTTGGAAGTTCTTTGCGCCACCAATACAAACATAGTACTTTTTTCCTACCGGTGCCATAGGTAGTTCTAGTTCATCGTCAATTTCAAGGATTTCGTCAATGGTAGTCTCGTGCCATTCCTGGTCATGCTTTTTGTCGCCACTGGGTTGATAAGGAATTGCGTCATAGCCCCTTGTTTGATCCTCAAAACACCGTTCAGTAGCATTGTCATATTTTATCACATCTTGCAAGTCATGGGCGTTATAGCTTTTAATATACGATTCAATGTGCGGCTGATACACTTCTACGTCAAAACGACTTGCCAATCTACCGATATGAAGCGGCAATGTAATACTTGTCACGGGTTGTTCTGTATACTCTTCAACATAAAGTCCACACAATGCTATATCAAGACTTTTTAATCCAATGCGTAATTTACGTTGATAAGACGCTAGCAATCTTACCTCATCGTCAGATAGATCCGTAAATCGCTCTACGCCGCTCACGGGATTAATCGCATACATACCAGGAACATAGCTGTCTTGCGCCTGTTGTATGGTAAAATGCTCACCCAGTTTCCTCGTATTACGCAATTTTGTGGTTTCCTTTCTTTTGCAGCTTTACAATTATTTCCGCTGCTTTTGTTTGCAGATCAGATTCTGACTTTATATTGGTTGCATCGTGTATTATCGTAGCGATATGTTCACGTATATTATTGACATCCAGTTTAGACCTAGTGTATAGAGATATTAAGCTTGAGGGCGATTGTTCTACGATTGTGTTTATTGCCGCCAAAGGAGTCTGCTGGTGTGAGGCGCTCGCTATGGCATTAGTAGATAAGTTATCATCCATAAGCGCAAGTAATCCATTCATTACATAATGGTCTATTTTTTCACGATCACCGCTAGACCAACATTGCCTGACAAGTATTGACTCAAAGCGATTGATCACTCGGTACCTCGCTTCATTACGGCGTCGTACTACACATGCTGAAATGTCATGAAGTATGTCAATTTCGGTTGGATATATATCTGCAATAAGATGTCCTAGATCGTTTGGGCGAATGCAGTGTTTTTGCATTGATCGTACGGGCATCTCTGCGTCGAATACGATCTGTTCAATAATATTTCGTAAATCGCTATTATCAGTAAGATATCCTGTCATATCTTTGAATGTTTGCTCATAACGAACAAGTTGGGGTTCTTCTAACTTATATTCAATTATCTTACTCAATAGTTCTTCAAGGATATGTCTATCAAATAAATAGCTCCAGTTTAGCAAGAAGTTCGTGTACCACAAGCGATTGAGTCGAACTGGCATATTTAGCTTGCTAAGCACAACATCCTCGAGGTCTAGCAAATACATCTCGTTATTAACCTCTATAATATTGCGCGGCAGGAACCCTGAGTGTACAATGCCGCGACCCATTAGGAATTCAATAATTTCAATGTATTGTTTGGCTTCCAGCTTAGGAAAGGCTGCCTCATAGGATAATGTATTTAAGTCCTTACCTATAAATGGCAAAACTAAGTACGCTTGTTTAATATTTCCCACCACATCAATTATATCAGGCACTACTACTCGTAGAGTCATCCCGCAGATATTTGTGCCGTCGATAATCTTACTGGTGCGAGCTGACTTATTTAACTCATCCCTAGCCTTGATTCGATCGCATCGTTTTGCTATATAGCATATACCGTTATATTCGAATTTACGAAAACGATCTTCTACGTCGTAAAACCAAACACCAGGATTATATTGTTCATTATTATTGCTATAGGCTTGTTGTGTACGTTCTTCTAGGGTTAAGGCACGGTTCATGTAAATACGCTTGCTTTTCTTATGGGTGACCATATGGTTTATTATATGGTATTATTTTTTTCTAATATTATCAATAGACAGTAGGGGGCGGTCTCATTCAGCCCTTAACTTCTATACTAAATATAGCAACGTCCATACTTACCCCGCTCACTCGACATACGCCTTGCTGGCGCAGTCAAGATGAGCGGATGTAAGAATGAACGAGCTTATGTTGGAAGCTGGCAAGATTAGTTGATGGATTGTTATCTTATTTCACAAAAAGACAAGCCAGCTAGCGCGTACTGCGCTGGCGCACAAAACGCGCCACCTGTCTATCATTTGCGAAATAAGCCTAGTCCTAGAAGCTACGCGGCGGCTTTCGTGCGACCATTGCAAGCTCGCCGGAGGGCGCGCCTTGCAACCATCGCACGGCCGATTGACATATACGTATCCTTAGATTATTTTACAACTCATCTAATGAAAGAAGCTCACCAGACTCGTCAATATTCGACCAAATAGCAGAACTCTCACGCACCAAGTTCTCAGCCGTCGCTGTATATACCTCAACTTCATCATCCAAGTCAAACCGACTGCGCACGGCATGAGCAGCGCGCCGCAAGCGGTTTTCTGTGGCTGGATTTTCCAGCAAAAATAAGAACCTCGGTAGGTTGCTGTTCGTCGCGTCCCAGCCGCCATCATCGAAAAATTCCATATAATTTACCAGACGGCGATTGATGGCGCTAGGCGGCATGTCTTTAGGTATGACATCAAAGAAAAATCGCCGCAACCCATCGGCTGTTTTGAGCGACAAAAATGCGTCGGGCGGATTAGCCGGAAAATAGCTATAAAGCGCCATTTCGCGCCGCAAAAATACTTTTAGCGGTGGATATTGGTGCTGTAGTTTATTGGTGCACGAATACACATTAACTACATGATTAACGAATGATTGACCAACGACTTTGTCGCGGTAGCTCGCCTTGATGATGGCGTTGGTAACGCGTTCGCTGCCGTAAATCAATTGCAGTTGCTTAAGTCCTTTTGGTGTCAAATAATACGCTGCCGGCACACCCCGCAATTTATAGCTTTTGTCATATCGTCTAGCCACAAAACCATGTTTCATCAGTACATTCAACTTTTCAAACAAATTTGAACCCGACTTAATACCCAGACTATCTGCCAACAATTGACGACTACCGAACCGATATTTGTATAACGTTTCCAGGATGTCTATCTGTCCCTGCTTGAGCGCTGAACGTTTGTCTATTTTCATTATCAGCCTTTCACGATTCCTTTCTAGTATATTTATATAGAAAGAAGAGAAAAATAGCAATATATAACAGTATTTTTATGGATGAATTATACTGTATATCGATATTCGGTATATTTTACATCATAAAATTGCTAAAAACTATTGAATATTTGTAGTACAAATAGTACAATTTAAGTAGAGGTTTAATCATAAAACTGGCTCGTTAATAACACGAAAAACTAGGCTTCAAACAGTAGCGCTTTTTGGTTATCATCCCGTGTAGTATACTGGGGTTAATGAGCCAATCAAGAATTCAGCTACAAATCGATACATCAAAAGAAGTGCGCAACCGAGCCAAAGCCGTTGCCTATAGCCAAGGCATGAGCCTGACCGAATTGGTGCTTAAGGCGCTAGCGACGGTTGGCGACAAGGAGCTGAAACAGCTGATTGAAAAGGATTTGCAGGAGCGCTCTGGACGCGGGCGTCCGCAGCAGTTCAAGTCTAGTTGATGTTATGACGAGTCGCGACAGGAGGGATTATGGCGCGACCAAAAGGAAGTAAAAATAAACCAAAAGCCCCGCTGATGAAGCAATTTTCGTTCACGACCGAGCAGCGGATTAGGCTGGTGGCAAATTTAATCGTCGAGAAAATCACCGAAGATGGCGCGTTTGCCAAAAAGCTAATTACGATACTGGAGGATGATAAAAATGTCTCCAAATAATCAGCCGAGAATTGGTTTGCTGGCGATACGGGTTTCTTCTGACAAGCAAGGTCTTGATGGCGACTCGCCCGAGGCCCAGCGCGAACAAGGCGAAGCTTACGCCAAGGCGCACAATATCATAATTACCGAGACGATTATTTTGCTTGAATCGGCGTCACACGAAACGCAGCCGATGCAAAAAGTAATCGACGTTTGCAAGGACAAAAGCAAAGGTTTTCAAGTTGTGCTGATTAAGTCAATCGACCGTTTTACGCGCGGTGGCGGAGATTATTATTCGCCGTTGAAACGACAGTTGACGCGCCTAGGCATCGCCCTTGAGGATATGTACGGCGTGATTGGCAAGCAGCAAATAAACACGCTGGAGCACACTGGATTTAAGTATTATTGGAGCGAGTTTAACCCGACGCAAAAGTCGGAGTATTTGGAGGCAGAGCGCGCCAAAGACGAGATGCGCGACATCATGAGCCGGATGATTGGCGCGGAAATTCGCTACACTCAGCTAGGCTATTGGATGCGTCGTCCGCACTATGGTTTTCGTAGTGTCAAGGTGGATACAAAAAATGGTCGACGTACGATCTTGAAGCCTGATGAGAACGAGGCGAAGTTTATCATCAAGCTTTTTGAAATGCGCGCCGCTCATATTTATACCAATCAGCAAATCGCCGACGAACTAAATTCTATGGGCTTTCGCTCGCGCGTTACGATTGTGCGCGACAAATACGACCGAACCAAAATTAAGTGGCAAATTGGCGGCAAGCAAATGACCGCCAAAATGATCGACCAGTACGCCAGTAAACTGGTTTATTGCGGCATCATCAAAGAAAAATGGACGCATGACCAGCCAGTCAAGGCGCAGTTTGATGGATTGGTTAGCATCGAGCTTTTTAATGAAGCGAATCGCGGGCGGATTTTTGTGGAGATTGACAGTCGCGACATGATAACCATCAAGCGTAGAGCCGTGCCGGAGCATTTGAAAAATAAACAAATTTACAATCCAGAATATCCGTATAAACAGGTCGTTGCTTGTCCGAAGTGCGGCAAAACTCTTTCTGGCAGCGCTTCGCGTGGCAAGATGGGCGCGTATTATCCGGCGTATCATTGTAGTCGCAACGGGCATTATTTTCGCGTACCCAAGCCCGAATTCGACAAGACGCTCGAGGATTTTGTACGGACTATTACCGTAAAGCCGGAGTACGTTGACGACATTATCGCTGCTATTGCCGAGCTGTGGCGCGAACGCCAAGCAAAGCAGCTAGAAGCCAATCAGCAGCGCCTAGAGCACCGCCAGAGCCTGCAAAACCAAATTCGGGCGACCGTGGACAGAATGCGCGTTGTTACGAGCGAAACGGCACTTGCGTACCTAGAGGAAGACATTATTAGCGCCGAAAACGAATTAGCAAACCTAGACAAAGAAATCGCCAATCAGCCCAACCTACAAGCCGAATTTGACCAAGTCTTGCAATACGCCAAATATATTTTGGAACACCTGCCAGAACTACTGCTTGACCTCTGTAATCCCTTGCGGAAAGCCGCCTTTTTCGCCGCTATCTTCAATAAAGTCCCAACCTATGATGAAATAAAATTTGGAACTCACAAAAACAGCTCGCTACCAGAGGTAAACGAGCTGTTCCGTATCCGAATGGATGATAAATCCTTTATTGGTGACCTCACGGAGAATCGAACTCCGATTGCCAGGATGAAAACCTGGTGTCCTGACCGTTAGACGATGAGGCCATCAAACAGGTTGTATTGTAGCAGATTGGCAATATTTTGTCTAGAGATCAGCCGCGGTTGTTGGCTGTGGTAAAAATTGACTTTTACAACATTTTGGTGTATGCTACATAGAGTTATGAGGATAAAGGAGGAAGCTATGCGAAACTTATCATCACTATTCCGCTCGCTATCGCTGCGTCACTACACTGTTTTAGCGGTAGTCGCAGTTACAGCGGCAGTGCCAACTACATTATGGGCGCTAGATTCTGATCACTCCGCCAACACCAATACTCAAGCGCCAACGAATACAAAACCTACGCCAGTTTACAGCTGTAATGCGCTCAGTATTGATCAGTTTTCAGCTACTAGTTTCAAGTTCTCAGTCAAATATTCCGCTCATGGTGGCGCAACCTATAAGACAACAATTTACAAAGTCTACGACGCCAGCGGCAAAGAAGTATACCGAACTGGTAACGAATTCAAGGGCTTCGCACCAGGCACGTACACGGTTAAAGCCTTTATCGTCGTTGACGTAAACGGCAAAGAAGAGATGGTGACCAGCGATGCCTGCACCAAACAGGCCACAGTCCCTGGCGAAACCCCGGCTCCACAACCAAAGCCTGAGCCAAAACCACAACCAAAACCTGAACCAAAGCCAGATAAACCACCGAAAATTACTCTAGCGCTTGCCGTCAAGACTACCGTCAATGGTGCGCAACACAAGACAGTCGCCGTCAACGAGGCCTTCACTTACCAGGTAACTATCACCAACACGGGGACGGTTACGCTGCGGGATACGTACGCCACCAATGCCGCACCACAAGGTGTAACCTATCTAAAGGCGTCTGGTGGCACAATTCAGAATAATACCTGGCAGACATTGATTAGTGAGCTCAAGCCAAATGAGTCAAAAACATTTACTATTGACGCAGTCGTTAAACAATACGTCGCGGGCACATTGACCAGCACAACCTGCCTCAAGAGCGAGCAGGCTTCGCTTGAGGGTCATAGCAATTGCAGCAGCGCTACTATAGAGGTGACTAAGCCGCAGGTCCCGGCTCCCCAACCGAAACCAGCGCCAACGCCACAGCCAAAGCAACCAAAGCCAGCACCGGCTGACCCAAAACAACCAAACCCAGCCCAACCAGCTCCCCAACCAAAACCTGAGCCAAAAACGCCAGACCAGTCGAAGCAGCCATCGACCAACGATAATCAGCAGTCACCTTCAGCCTCGGGCGGCACACAAACCACCAACCCACCTGCCGCACCGACGACCGTTGGCGAACTGCCACGGACCGGTAACGCCACTGACACGCTCGTTGGTGGGCTGGGCCTTGGCGCCCTACTCACTGCTGGAGTCGCCTACCTCATCAGTCGACGTCACGTATAATCATAAATTTGGTTGACGTGGATACCCCTCGCACCCCGAGGGGTATTTCATGGTACAATATTATTATGGCAAAGCAGAAGAAAAAGCGCTCCAAGAAATACTCTGGTGTTGACGCCGCAACAACTCGGCCCAGTGTCACGCGCATCCAGGCGGTCAGCCGCTCGTCGGCCGGTCAGTGGCTATATGAACGCAAAAAATTATTGCGTGGTGTCGGCATCGGCGTAGTAATAGTCATCATCGTTATCGTGATTATCACGGGTATTATTAGTCTGTTCCGATAATCAATATTTCTCAGCGACTTGTCACCTTTTTCTTGTTCGCGGCCGTCCTATCAAGTGGCAGACGAAAACCAAACGTGCTGCCCTTGTTTTCTTTCGAGGTAAAAATCATCGCCCCGCCGTGCTCCAGCACGACTTTACGCGCCAAAAACAAGCCAACGCCCGTGCCGTCAGGACGACGCTTGCGAGCATTTGAAGCGCGAAAGAATTTACCAAACACGCCAGACTGCTCAGCTTTTGGCACGCCGATACCTTGGTCTTCGACCGTAAACACCACTTCCCGCGTATCACAACAGAGTGACACCTTGACCGTCGTTCGTTCTTTAGAATAAAAGATTGCGTTATCAATCATGTTCATGATGACTTGGCGGAGTTTTTCGGCATCAATCGGCAACGTCGGAATATCATCGTCAATATGCACCGAAATAGTGATGTTATGCTGCTTGGCCACAATCTTCAGCAGAGCCATTTCACTTTGTACAATATCACCGAGGTTAGCCGGCTGACGATTCATAGTGAATGTCCCGGTCTGCAAGCGAGAGATACTGAGAAAATCATTAATTAATTGCACCATGCGCTCACTCGAGGAAAAGGCTTCGCGTAGAACAGCTTTCTGGGTCGGACGAACTGGGCCGAGATCACCCTGGAGTAGCATGTCGAGATAGCCTTTGATGCTGGTTAGCGGTGTCCGCAGCTGATGCGACGCCATAGAAATAAATTCATTCTTCGCCTCGTCTAGTCGCTGTAGCTGCTGATTACTCATCCGCAGTTCCTGCGTCGCCGCCTCGACACGCTGCTGCAGCTCGGCATTCAGCTCATTCACCTCCTCCATCGACTGAGCATTTTTAATCGCAATCGCCAGCTCACCACGCACCGCCCGAAGCATTGAGAGATCGCGCTCGACATAATTATTTTTCTGACTTTCGCCGATCAGCACAAAACCAACGATGTCTTCTTGCAGCGATAATGTCATGACGATAGCCAGTTTTTGTAGTTTCATCGTCCGCCGTAGCTGCTCTGGCAATGATTCGACCACCGCTACGTCATCAAGTTGTTCAATTTGGTGTTGCACTGCTAGTCCCGTTAGGTCCACTTGCGGCGGACGAGTATGTCCACGTGAGCCAAATATCCGAAAGTGCCCGTCATCATAGACCGCAAAGATCACCTGACGAGCCTTGAGGAGCCGCGTCAGGCACGCCGCTAATCGAGTCGTCAGCAGCCGCAGCCCCATTGTGTGCAGCAAAATTTGCCCAATCTCGTTGATAAAACTTTCAATGGTATAATCCTGTCGATAAAACAACTTGTCGGTCAGGCGATCAAAAAACTGCTTGGTCGGTTGAAACAAAAACCCTAAAAACAATGCTGCCAGCACGCCCCAAAAGCCCGGTATCCCACCGATGTCGTGACCGCTGAGCGCACTGACAATCGCCGAGATAATATACGTCGCCGCGTAATATACGATCGCTAACAAGCTCAACAACATCGCATATGCAATCGTTCGCACCGCCGCATCTTTCAGACCAAAGAGACGATGCTTGACAATTGTCAGATACGCCAGCGGTATAAAAATAAAAGTGCTCAGCGGACCGGCCCAAATGAGATCGTAGCGACCGACAGCTGGTAGCAGCAAATTAAATACCATACCCACGCCACCAGCAATCCCGTACGCATGAGAAATAAGCCGTAGCTGAGAGCGCACCAGAAGCGCACTGCGACGACGAGCCTGATACGCGAGAATTACCAGTGCCGCCAAAAACAGCAGTATGAAATATGCCATATAAACGAAATAACCGATCGGATGGATGACGACGGTATGCTCATCCACTACCACTTGTGCTATCAGCCAATCAACTCGCACAACAATCACCGTAGTGACGATACCAAATAACACCCAAGCAGTGGCCGGTAACCATTTCATCGTTCGTCGGGAGCCGATATGAGCCGCCACCGAGATCATGGCTACCGCGATCAGCGCTGCTCCGATGTAATATATCCTCAGGTATATTAGTGCCGCCACCAGCACATTAGTCGCTAAAAACGCCGCAATACCCAGTGCCCACAGCGCAATGCCAACCGTCAGTACAAAAAAGAATCTGGTCGCCGGCTGGCGTGGTTGATGAGCCACAACCATAAGGCCAAATACCAGCGACATCACCCCGGCAATGATCAGCCCCGCTATTTCCACGCCCACTCCCTCGTCATATTTCTAGTGTACCACCAACCTTTGGTCTACGCATAGCATACAGTGCATAGACGCCGTCATCAGGACAATATACATCGACCTGCCAATCACCCAGACACGCCGCCCCCGCGATCCGCTGTATTGTTTCGATTGACCGAGGCTGGATATGTGGCCACTGCACAACATTAAGCGTAAAGCCTAGCTGTGGATGCGTATCACGCATATTACCAACCAGCAGCAACCCGCCGGGTTTCACCAGTTGGACAGCATTAGCTAGAAAAGTTGCGGCATTAACCTGCAACGCCGTCGGACTTTCATCTGAAAGCACCTCGGACACATACTCCAAAATTCCAACGGCATCGACTGCATCATATGTGGCTGCCTCAAGACCAATCTGCCGCCGCAGTGCTCGAGCTGCCACGTTCGTTTGCGCGTCTACTGCGGGCAAGGCTAAACCCTGAGGGTGCAGAATATTCATACAGCGAACATCAATAGACTGCTTGACTTTCATTGCCTGAGCATACGTTTTTGCGGCCCTGAGTGCCGACCGGTCAAGATCAACCAGTGTGACTCGCGGCACAGCATGACCATTCTCTTTGATGTGCCGGAGCGCATGACAAACCGGCTGAGCAGCGCCGCAAGCTAGACTAACCCACTGCTGCTCTGTGGCGCCCAGAGACGCTTGATCAATAACGTGCCTGGCAAGAATAGCCTGAACAATTTCACCGCGACTGCGAATACCGTGCGCATCCAAAATATTACAGGCCCAGTCGCGCACCTCTGGCGAGACTGGCTTGCCATTCGCTAATTGCTCAATGCTCGGATCATATAACAAGTCTAGTGCCGACGCCGTCGGTATCAGTTCCAGCCAATCCTCGACGCCAGGAACCCGAGCGATCAACTCACGTGTCGCTGGATTGGTATCATCAATCCTCGTTCGCTGGCGCCCAATCGCTGCGTTAAGATCACAATCACCATGAAAGCCCATACCAGTCAGCTTTTCTAGCTCCACCACTACCTTCTCGTGGGATTGCGTCTGATATCGGTCATACGTCGGCACTGGATGAATCCGCCACCGATCCATCTCAAGTTCCGCCCTGCGCTCTGACAACTCAACCTGGCCATACCGCTCTGGCTGAATAGTTACGCTTTCACGCTGCTCTATTGTCATCTTGCCCACCTTTTAGTGCTAGTTTTACAATACACCACTGCCTGCTATAATACAATTATGGTTAAAATTGCTATCATTGAAGATGACGCGACGATCAGTCAGATGTACCGAATGAAGTTCGAGGCAGACGGGTTTGACGTACGACTAGCGAGTAATGGCACAATTGGCGTGGCGCTCGTCGAATCGTTTCGTCCAGATGTCATTTTACTTGATATCCAGATGCCAGAGATGGACGGAGCCGAGGCCTTGCGACGTATTCGCTCACACGCGTGGGGCAAGACCATACCGGTTATCGTACTGACTAACCTCGGCGAAGAAGAAGCCCCGCGCGAGATGCGCTCACTCGGCATCCAAGGCTACATTGTCAAGGCCAACCTCACCCCGCGCCAAGTCGTCGCCCAGGTCAAATCAGTCACTACAAAGCCGTGAGTTTCTACCGGATATTAACCCGGCGCAGGCACGCCGTAATCACATTATCAAACAATGCGCTCACCGTCAGCGGGCCGACGCCGCCTTTTTCTGGTGTCAAGTGAATGTCGGTGCGCGTCCGATTCGCCGGTGCCACGTCACCAACAATCTTACCATCCTCCGAGGCGGTTCCTGCGTCAACCACCACCGCACCAGGTCGGATCATATCTGGCTGAATCAGTCCTGCCACGCCGGTTGCCGTGACGATGACGTCATATTCGTGTAGTCGCGATAAATCATCGCCTCTACTAAATACCGTTACGTCCAGTCCCGACGCTCGCCACATCTGCTCCAGCGGCGCACCGACCAGCCGCCCACGCCCGACAATCGCCAGCTTCTTACCAGCCAGCTCCACGCTATAGCCCGCTAACAGCCAATTAATGGCCATCGGTGTCGCCGGGTCAAACAGCGTTCGCTCAGAATTGAGGCCATCGACGTCTTTTTCCGGTGCCACCAACCGCACAATTTGCTCGGTCTGCTCTGGCTCGGCTAGTGGCAGCTGGACGATAATTCCCTGGACGTCATCGCGTTGGTTCAGTGCCGTGATTGTCTCCGGTAGGTGACGAGTCGCCACCCGACAAATTTCTACATCAATTAAAATGTCTGCGCCATAGCGCTGCTTGAGGCGCATGTAGGTAGCAATGACTGGATTGTCCGAATCAGTGACGATGGCGAGGCGCGGCTGGATGTGATGCGCTTGGCGGAGCATGCGCACTTGCTTGGCCTGACGCTGCTTGATAAACGACGCGAGTTCTGCACCATTGAGAGATTTCATTGTTTGATTGTAGCAAATCAGCATGGGCGCGTCGAGCGCCTTGAGGATGGTAGCCGCCTGTGGTATAATCGGGAAGCTTGGCGGATGTAGCTCAGTTGGTTAGAGCGCTGGATTGTGGCTCCGGAGGCCGTGGGTTCGAGCCCCATCATTCGCCCCAAGCATTGTCCGTAGCAAAAGGTGCGACGCTATGTTTACCTTTACCGCTCATTATGCTATAATCTGGACTGATTGGGCCAGTAGCTCAGCTGGTTAGAGCACCTGCCTCTTAAGCAGGGTGTCGAGGGTTCGAGCCCCTCCTGGCCCTCCAAGGAATTATCAAACCCCAGTTTTTCTGGGGTTTTTAGTATGCCTGGTAAATCATACTGTTTATGAAAATGGGTTATAGCCGCGTGAAGGCGGCTCTTGAAATCGAGGCGATGATGGCGACGGACAACCGGTACCGCCCTCGCTAGTGGAGCGAGACGGCGGTGTATTTTGTGCCGATGACGATGGTTCCGCTTGGCGCAGCGAATTGCCCACAAAGGTACGATTAGAGAGCGGAACGTCGCTAGTCGTGTCATAGTCTTCCGCTATATCGTCGGTGCTTGCCGATGGTACATAACCACGCGCGCCCAGCGCTGATGACTGATAATTCCCGATCCGCTGGCGATCGCAGTTACGGTCACTCACTCGACGACTTCGACCGGTATTACCAAACGCTGGCTGCGTCCGTGGCCGATGCGCCATTAACCGCTGAACTAACCGACGCGACATTCGCGGTTTACCACTAGCATCCATATGACCCTCCTTTGATCATTCCTGGCGCCCCGAGTAGGATTCGAACCTACGACCTTAGGCTTAGAAGTCCTCTGCTCTATCCAGCTGAGCTATCAGGGCATGTTCACATTATAGCATCTTTCTGGTACAATAGTGCAAGCTCGCGGGTGTAGTACAGCGGCTAGTATGCAAGTTTTCCAAACTTGAGATGGGAGTTCGATTCTCCCCACCCGCACCAATGTAAGATAATTTCAATCCGCGAAAAAGGGCATCATGGGTTCATATTCATACACAAACACTTCACCATACCAGCCACAGGACATCGAAGACGCCTCCGAATTTTATGACGTGATTGAGCGCAGCAGCCTGACGCATCAACTGTCTGAGTCACGGCCGTACGTTTACTGGACAATGGAAATTTATGACAAAGCCAACGGCATTAAGGGCGGCGGCGGCTTGGGTGTATTGGCGGCAGATACTCGACGGGTGGCCGAAAAGCTAGAAGTGCCATTTGTGGCGGTGACGCCATTTTACCGCAGCGAATCGCACCAAAAAATTACCGACCTCGCACAAACTGAATACGTTGAGAAGGTCTCGCCCCAGGAGTATGGCTTTCATTATATTGATGAGGTTTCGGTTAGCTCCGCCGGCTTTCCCGATGCTAGCCTCAGCGTCTTTCGCAAGACACTCGGCTCAACGCAATTTGTTACCATCTCAGAGCCAAACTTTGGGCAATTGTACGAAGGCGAAGGCTCGGGTGATCACCGGCTGTACCAAGAAGTGGCGCTTGGGTTTGGCGGCTATAAAGCCTTGAAATTACTCGGCATCAAGCCAGCCGTCATCCAGCTCAATGAAACCGCAACAATTTTTGCGGCATTGGCCCGGCTGGACGAGCTATGCGCCAACGGCATGAATTTATATGAAGCAATTGTTTACGTCCGCAAACACACGCTCTACACCAACCACACTCTACTCCAGGCAGCTGAACCGGAGTTCCACCGCTCGCAATTTGAAAAATTGGTACTGCCAAACCTCAAAAGCAATGCTGTGCGCTGCTGGCTGATGGAGCAATTTCGGGGAGACCACTTGCGACCAAACTTGTTGGCAATTGAGCTGACTGAAGCCAAAAATGGCGTCAGCAAACTGCACGCCCGCGTGGCAAATTTCCGCGACCGCAACAACGACAAGGTCAAGTTTCACGCCATCACCAACGGCATCGACCTGGAAACATGGGTACTGCCGGAAATCCTGCAAGCCTATCGTGAGCATACCATTATTGATAAATTCGGCCTACCAACCGAACAGTACCGGGAGGCAATCAGCGGGCTGCCAGCCGCCACTATTCGATCACTTAAGCGTACTGGTCGGCTGGAATTAAATCGAGTTCTCGCAAAGCGCAAGGATCAATACAACAATCCAGTTCACCTGCCTGAGGACGCGCTAGTATTTGACTTCAAACGGCGGTTCGCCAATTACAAGCGACCACACCTGGCATTTGAGCGCCCAGAGACGCTCAAGCAGATTTTGCTCGATAGTAACGCTCACTACATTCTTGCTGGTAAGGTTCATCAGGGAGATCATGACATGTATCAGCAGCTCCTGACCATCCTCAAACTCGTCGATAGCGACCCTGCACTGCGTGAGCGTGTCCACTACATTCAAGATTACGACGAGACCCTGGGACGAGCGCTGGCGATTGGCTCAGACGTTGCTATCAACGTGCCGATCATTGGCCTCGAGGCCTGCGGCACATCATGGGAAAAAGACATTGCCAATCTCAAGCTACTTATCTCCACCAGTGACGGTGGTGTTGCCGATATCAAGCCAATCGCTTGTCTCGAGGTGAGCGGTGTGAGCTCAGAGGACGAGACCACCTCGCTCTATGCTAATATGCGGCGAGCAGCGCAAATCGTCGCTAGTAATGAGCTACTGATGCAGTACATTCATCGCCAGCTCACGGCCTATCTACCGATCATATCGGGCGCACGGATGCTCAAGGATTACCTCAAGTTTCTGTTTCCCGCCCGCCATACAACCAAATAGAGCCGATAGCAGAACACTCCGTAGCTACTCGGTGATAACTTCAATCTCTGCACCCAGCGAATTAAGCCGCTGCGCTAGTTCCTCGTAGCCGCGATTGATTGAATACACATCGCGCAAGATTGACACGCCCGGCGCCGCTAACATGGCGAGTAGTACCACAACCGACGGCCGCAGCGCTGGCGGTGCCACGACATCAGCGGGCTTCCACCTGGTCGGGCCAGTGATATACACCCGATGCGGGTCAACCAGTTCGATCTGTGCGTTCAATTTACTCAGCTCGGTGAAATAAATCGCTCGGTTCTCGTAACTCCAGTCGTGCACCAATGTCCGGCCTTTAGCGACGGTCGCAATCAGCCCCAAGAACGGCAGGTTGTCCATATTAATCCCCGGAAACGGCAGCGCGTGAATCTTGTCCTTTGGCGCAACCAACTTGGAGTGTTTCAGCGTGATATCCACCAAGCGAGTACGACCGTTGTTGGCTGCATATTCCTCACTTAACTCATATTGCAAACCCATCTCAGCCAATGTTGCCAGCTCAATTTCCAGAAACTCAATTGGCGCCCGGCGCACCGTGATTTCTGAATCAGTCACCACGGCCGCCGCGATAAAGCTCATCGCCTCGATCGGGTCTTCAGACGGGTAATAATCGACTGTCGTATTGATGTGCGACCGGCCCGTGATTTTTAGCGTCGTTGTACCAATTCCTTCAATGGTCACGCCCAATTTCTGCAAGAAGAAACACACATCCTGCACCATGTAGTTCGGGCTGGCGTTGCGGATGATGGTGGTGTCTGGCGACAGAGCCGCCGCCATGATAACGTTTTCCGTCACCGTGTCGCCGCGTTCAGTCAATAAAATTATCCGATCGCCCGTTGTCGGCTCGACGCGCGCATGATAGTACCCACCCTCAGCCTCTACCTGCATCCCAAAATGCTTCAGGCCCGACAGGTGTGGCTCCACCGTGCGCTTACCGAGATTACAGCCACCGGCAAATGGCAGCCGAAAATCATGATATTGATGAAGTAGTGGGCCAAGGAACATGATCACGGTACGCGTGCGCTTAGCGGCAGCGATATCCATATCCTCCAGCCTCAGCCGCGCCGGTGGTATAATCTCCAGGTCGTTCTTTCGCAGCCAACGGGTTTTAACGCCAATCGAGTTGAGCACCTCAATGATCCGGTTAACCTCTTCGATACGCGCCACATGACGCAGCGTCGTTTTTCCCTTGTTAAGCAAGCTGGCACAGAGCAGCCCCACGGCCGCATTCTTGCTCGTTTTGACCAATATATCACCAGAAAGTTTTTTACCGCCATGCACCCGAAAGTTCATCTTGCCCGAGTGATTGAGCGTAACGATGTTACAGTTAAGTACATCGCTAATCCTCACTAGCATCTCGACACTAATATTCTGACCGCCGTTCTCAATGCGATTGATGGCACTTTGTGATGTACCAATGGCCTCAGCTAGTTGTGTCTGGGTGAGGCCTTTGCGATTACGATTTTCAGTGATAATAACGCCGATTTTTTGGAGATAGTCATTCATGCTCATAGCGTACAATATATCACACATGATATATGTTGTAAAGTGCTATAATAGAGGAAAAGGAGGGAGTGTCATGCAAGATACGCAGGTCGCCAATTTAATTGCGGCAGAAATAAAACGGCAACAACGGGGTATTGAACTGATCCCAAGCGAAAATTACGTTTCAACTAGTGTACTCAAAGTACTGGGCAGCGTCTTTACCAACAAATATTCTGAGGGTTACCCCGGACGACGCTATTACGGCGGACAAGAAAACACCGACCAAATTGAACAGCTGGCGATTGACCGCGCTAAACAGCTATTCGGCGCTGATCACGCCAATGTCCAGCCGCACTCCGGCGCCCAGGCCAACGAGGCGGTGTATTATGCGTGGTGCGAGCCGGGCGATACCATTCTGGCGATGGATTTGGCGCACGGCGGACACCTGACGCATGGCGCGCCAGTCACCCGCTCAGCCCGTGAGTATACCTTCGTCCGCTACGGCATCAAGGATGTTGAGACTGGCGAAATTGACTATGAAGAAATTCGCCGATTGGCGCTAGAACATCGGCCAAAAATCATCTTGGCGGGCTTCTCGGCCTATCCGCGCGAGCTGGATTACGCCAAGTTTGCCGAGATTGGCAACGAAGTTGGCGCTATGTTGATGGCGGATATGAGCCACATCGCTGGATTAATCGTTGGTGGCGTGGCTAAAAATCCGTTTGACTACGGCTTTCATATTATCACCACTACCACACACAAAACCTTGCGCGGTCCGCGTGGCGGCTTGATTTTGTCAAAAGGTGTGGTCGGCAATCCTTTGAAGCGACCAGAAAAAACTTTGGAAAACTTGCCAACACTGATTGACCGGGCGGTCTTCCCTGGCACTCAAGGTGGCCCGCACATGCACACCATCGCTGCCAAAGCAGTCGCCTTTGGCGAGGCGCTACGCCCAGAGTTCACGGAATACGCCCAGCAAATCGTAAAGAATGCAGCCGTTCTGGCAGATGAATTAAAGCGCGGCGGCCTGAAATTGGTAACAGGTGGCACCAGCAACCATCTAGTGTTGGCAGATATCTATGGCAGCTTCGGCATTGATGGTAAAATTGCTCAGGAGCGGCTAGAGGCCAGCGGCATCACCGCCAACGCCAATGCCATCCCCAACGACACCCTACCGCCATTCCGTCCCAGCGGCCTGCGCCTCGGCACGCCAGCGGTGACGACACGCGGCATGACGGAGGCGGAGGTCAAACAGATTGCCAAGTGGATTATCACAGCGATAACCGCAGAGGACCCGACAGAATACACAAAAATCAGGCAACAAACCACTAGCCTTGCGGCGCGTTTTCCGCTACCATATAACTAATACTAAATAACTTGGGGGGCAAATCAGAAATGATTTCTTCAAACAAAACTAAAGGTTTCACATTGGTTGAGCTCTTGATCGTGATCGTGGTCATCGCTATCTTGGCTGCTATTTCGATAGCAGCATACAATGGTGTATCCAACAAAGCTCGAGACGGTGAAAGACTAGCCAGTGCACGCGACATCATCAACGCCGCCGCCGTGTATAACTCAGAAAAGGGTCATTGGCCGACAATAGCAGAGCTGGGGTCGTTCAATACCATCAAACTATCCGACCAGATAAAGAGTCGCCTCGGAACCACTGCACCAAGCCCAAGCGACAGGAGTAAGTATAAGTACGAGCTATGTGGAACTGCGCCGGGCTTTACTGGCGCAAAAGTTACCTACTGGAAAGAGGTAATTGATGGACACGAGACTCACGAGAAAACAGTAAGTAGTGGTAGCGGCTGTTAAGAAAGTAACATGACACAGAATAAACCCCGGAACTAGCCGGGGTTTATTTATGTCCTTCCTATTTCCTAGTATAGGGATATTATGAACACTTACCGCTTGTTACTTCTTGGACGTGGTTTGTGCCGTAGTCAACATCTTTCCAGTACTTAACCCGAACACCAGTCGCCTCGTTCTGATTGGTCGTAGTACCACCACCATCTTTACAGAATTCATATCCATAATGATTCTTGTCGGTTTCACTTGGAGCGTTAGCATCAGTTGCCGAAATCACAGTACCCGGAACCTTAATGGTGTTAAACGAGCCAACCTCAGAGACAGTTGGCCACTTGTCTTTCTCTGAATTATATGATGCAGCCGCATTCACAAGGTTGCGCGCATTTGATTGACGCTCATCGTCACGTGCTTTTTGTGTCACACCATTGTACGCCACAATCGAAATAGCAGCCAAGATAGCGATGACCACGATCACGATCAAGAGCTCAACCAATGTGAAACCTTTAGTTTTGTTTGAAGAAATCATTTCTGATTTGCCCCCTATTTTTAGTTAGTTATTATTGTAACTTGATTGTAGCAAAGCGATTATAAAAGCGCAAGCATTTTATGAATAATTCCCTGATTCGACTCACGTTGGCCATAAAAACAGAGGTAGTACCTCAAAGCACTTCCTGCTCGGAACAGGCGTTATCCACACGACCCACCCGAACCCGCTATGGACACGAGGCGCCGGCAGTGCCGTTTGCAGGAACATTGATTGACTTGATGAGGCGCTGGCTGGAGTACTGAATGTTTTCACCAGCAACGGTCTTGGTCACCCCGAGGCTGACCTTGAGTGTGCCGTCGTTGATCTTGCAGACCTTGAAATTAAGCACCGTACTCGTGTCGATAATCGTTTCGACTGCGCCGTTCAACTGCCAAATACGATCACTAGCGCTCGGGCATGAGCCGTCATACATTGTCTTGCGCTTGAGTTCCGAGCCGCTCTGGAAATACTCAGTGGTATAGGTCTTGGCATCAGCGATAGCAACCGCTCCCCACGCCACACCGCAATCACTTTTTTGGATCAGACGCCGCGTCGGGCTGTAGGGGTTGTCGCTAGTAGCGAGACTATGCATGCGTACATATGATGAGGTTGTTCCCTCAAGCGTAGTACTGAGCCGCACGTCCGCCTCAATCCGATCAAGTGCCGTTAGCACATCGCTCTGTAGTTGTGACCTGGCACTAGTGATCATTGATGAGCCAGTAAGGTTGATAATTAGGCCGATGATACCCGCCAGCACCAAGATAATGACTGGCGCAATCGCCAAGATCTCGATCAGCGTAAATCCCCGGCTGCGCTGTCGCCGATTAGAATTAGCCCGAAATGTACGTCGCATGCACCACCTCCTGCGCTGGCGTTCCATAAGTAATAATCACTGCGACGCGAATCACTGCGACGCTGTTTGGCACTTTACAATATTCGACTCGAGCACGTACTGGATCCGGCAATGTTGGCGTGGTCGGTGGTGTCACGTGTTCAGTCTTGACCGCACCGCTGCCACAAACTTCAGACACCGTTTTGTACAGGCCGCGTTCACGCAGAATGCTATATCCGATACTGGCGGCCTCCGACGTACGGCGAGCCTCAGTATTGCGCGCCAACACCGCCCCATACAGTTGGTAGCCGCTCATTATAAAGATCCCGGCGATAATCAAGGTGATCATCAGTTCGACAACGGTGAAACCGCCCGCATGCTTTAGAGACGTTTGCTGTTGAGTACTTGCCATTTACCCGGCTCCTTTGTTTCTAAATGATAAAAAATCGTATAGCGCCGACAGGCCGTACCTATCTCGTCACACACGCCACCGTAAACCCCAGCAATGTAGACGTACGCACCGTTCGGATAATTAGTAATCTTGGTGTTTTCGTAATCATCCTTCTTGGCAAACAGCTGACCCACGTTAGCGATCGGATTGACACCGAATGTACCGTTAATCGCCGAAATAAGGCGTTCTCGATCCAGTGGGCCGGTCTTGGCGGCACCACCCAGTTCGTCAAACGCCGCTGCAAACTGCGCCGCAGTCATCTTGCCAGCACCGCTGGCGCCAGAAACATACGCCGGATAGCCGCCAGCAGGCTTGATGACGTTACCGGCACTGTCACGAATTTCCCGTGGATAGACGCTCTCGAGGTAGTTCTGCAAGGCTAGTACATCGGCCTCACGCTCCTTATCGCGTGCCGCTGCCTGATAATTACGAAAACTTAATGTCGCGAGCACCAGCAAAATCGCCATGACGGCAATAGCAATGATCAGCTCGACTAGCGTAAACCCCCGTCCCTTCATACCCCCATCATACTCGGAAATATGCATAAGCGCAAGCGTTTTGGCGCTCAAATTTCCAACGGTTCTTGCTGGATCTGGATGTGGAACTTATCGTAGACTGACTGAATGATAGCGTCACGTGCCGCCGCCAGATCGTGGTAGCTGGTCGCCGACTCATTGATCAATACCAGCGCGTTCTTGTCGTGCACCCGCATGCCGTGAAGCAATGCCCCCTTGAGCCCAGCCTGCTCGATCAACCAGCCCGTTGGCACCTTGTGTCGGCCGTCCGGCATATCATAGGATGGGGCATCTGGATACCGTTCACGAAGTTCATTCAGTTGCCATGATTCGATCAGCGCGTTCTTGAAGAATGAGCCAGCATTAGGTCGCTCGGTCGGATCAGGTAACTTATCAAACCGAATCGCCATCACCGCGTCGCGGATCACCTGCGGCGTAAAGGTCGTGATATTCATGTTGGTCAAATACCGCTGGAGGCCGGCGTAAAATGGCGGTTTTGGCGCTGCGTGATGGAGCTTGATGGTAATTGAGAGAATGCAGTAGCGACCGCTCGCCTCACCGCGAAAAATACTATGCCGATACGAAAACCCGCACTCTGCCGCGCTCAAGGTTACCACCCGGTCAGTCAGTGAGTCGTACGCCTCTAGCTCAGTGAGCACATCAGCAACTTCCTGGCCATACGCACCGACATTTTGCACCGGCGCAGCGCCGGCTGTACCAGGGATGGCCGACATCGCCTCAATGCCGCTCAGTCCCATGGTAACTGTACGCTTAACCACCTCATCCCATATTTCACCCGCACCAACCTTGATCGTTGCCGTCTGACCATCATCAGTCAGCACTGCAAACCCCTTGATTTGATTGAGTAGCACCACCCCCTCAAACCCTTCGTCGCGAGCGATGATATTACTGCCGCCGCCGAGGACAAAGATCGGGATACCTTGCATCTTGGCACTCTTATATAACTCTCTGACTTCATTCACCGACGTCGCCGATGCCATAAAGCGTGCTGTGCCGCCGAGCCGCATCGTCGTATATTGTTGCAACGGAATCTCTGTTCGTATCTCCATGTGATACATTATATCATTTCTATTTCGGCGCGGTGCGTGGTATAATATCCTCGTGTGCACCCGTAGCTCAGTGGATTAGAGTACTTGGCTTCGAACCAAGGGGTCGCAAGTTCGAATCTTGCCGGGTGTACCATGAATTTCGCGCTTTCCCACCGGACCTTTTCCTATCAGCGCGTTAGTGTGCCCCGTTAGCTCAACTGGATAGAGCGTTGGTTTCCGGTACCAAAGGTTGCAGGTTCGATTCCTGTGCGGGGTACCACTATACTAGACGATACCCTGGTCGATGACGGGGTATTTTTGTTGGAATTCCTCAGTTGTTGGCAATGTCAACTTGCCATCCGTCATGTCTTTGATTTCACCTTGAAAATAATCATACGCCTCGTGTATCGACAGACTGGGGGTGATCATCTGCGGTAATTTATGGATGAAGTCCATTGCCCATATTATTGCTGGTGTATAGACGCCTTGTTCGCCTCCACTAAAACCTATCAGCGTTTCTCCGCTCAGAGACCGCATCAACTCATCATGAAATACTTTCGCTGATTGACACTTAATTTCTTCTTCGGTAACGGTCGTGAGGCGCTCTATCGTGGCATCAAACTCGCGCCGCGATTGTCGTTGCTGTTCTTCCCGCTCTAGTCGGTCGTGTGTCTCTTTCACACCATCGAACAGCTGCAAGAAACAGTCCGCCAAATATTCATCAGTATGACTCTCACGCGCGTCCAATTGACCATCGTTAGTTTTTATGCCCATGCTAGTACGAACTTCCAGTGCGGCTCGCTCACGCTGTATTGCGTCATACTCTTGTTGGCACTCTTGGCACTTCTTGGCAAACATAAGGGCGTCCGAGTTATATCGCGGATCTCTAAATATAAACCGAATAATATTATTGATAGTTATTATCTGTGCATCAAATCTAAAGTTAGGGTCGACTCTGCTCGTCTCCCAAAACCACTGCAGACTAGATACCACCGGTGACGGCTTGCTCGCTCGCGCCTTGTCAATAAGGTCGAGGTTAATGGTAATGTTGTCGGGGCGTTCATGTATTACCCGACTAAGTTGTTCTACCTGCCCCTCAAGCCATTTTCTTTCAGTCAGTCGAAAGCCAATCGACCCAACCGCACCACCCACAACAGTCCCAGCTGTCGTCAGAAATGGCTCGCCAGAACCTAGCCATGACATACCTCCACCAGCGACAAAGCCGCCAAATCCGAGAGCACCCATATCCCGTAGTGTTAGCCTAGTATGTCGATCTTCCCGAGCTATATCTTCAAGTTGCTCGACAATATTCACGAGCATAGGATCTTGGCATATGGTAACAAAGCCATGGTTGGAGATGCGGCCGTTATATTCAACCATCTCAGACCCGGGGAGATCAAGAAAACACCCCCCTACAATTACCCCGTCCGCGATAACAAAACAGGAGTCCTGCACCTCTCTTGAAAGCTTCGGGTCAACCAATTCTCCATCCTCTAGCACCTTAATAGGTGTTAATATCTCCACACCCCCTCGCGGTATGGCACGACGTGTCCGCTGGGTTAGTTGCCCACTTTCATCAATAAAACCACCCTCCACAAGCCCCTCGATTGAACGAGGTGACTGCTCTTTCATCTCATTTCCGTGCCCGAAAAAATCCATACCGCTCTTAGCCATATGCCTATTATACAATAATAAATTATATTGGCAACTCTACTGTCCGGGTGATATCGGCGGCACGCCCGGGCCTGGGGACACCATACTACTGCCATCGGCCGCATCGCCGACCACTGCTCGTATCTGCTCCGCCGTGATAATCGTCGTTGAGCCTGGCGCGACAGTGCCAGCGAGCAGCTGCTTGGCGACGGTATTCTCGACGGCTCGTTGCACCACGCGGCGCATCGGACGAGCGCCGAGGCGCGGGTCGTAGCCAGCATCGACCAATAATTTTTTACCCGCCTCCTCGACAGCGACTTGGATTTTTTGTGGCGCCAGCGTTCGATTGATACCAGCCAAAATGAGATCAACGACCTGCAGCAGCTCTTCTTTGCCCAAGGGACGAAATAGCACGATTTCATCAAAGCGGTTGAGAAACTCCGGACGAAACAGATTGGCATTAATCAGCTCGTTGATAAATGTTTGTTCGAACTGCTCCAGTTGGTAGCCACGCTCGATGTATTCGCGAATTCTCTCAGCACCAGCATTTGACGTGGCGATAATAATGGCGTCACGAAAACTAATATCGCGGTTTTTCTCGTCGCGTAAAATTCCCTCGTCCAGTAGCTGCAACAGTGTCGTGAGCACCTGCGGATGGGCCTTTTCAATTTCATCGAGCAACACCACCGAGAATGGTCGCTTTTGCACCTGGGCGGTCAGGCTCATCGGATCATTCGCGCCATCAGCGATCAAGCGCGCCACGTCCTCGGCCCGCACAAATTCGTTGAGATCCAGCCGGATTAGGTTGCCCTCGCCACCAAAGTAGATATCCGCCAGCGCCTTGGACAGCTCAGTTTTACCAACTCCAGTCGGGCCAAGGAACAGAAACGTACCAATCGGCCGATCAGGGTTGCGCACGCCGGCGCGCGCTCGCCGAATCGCATCAGAGATGACACTAACGGCACGCGTTTGATTGATCATCCGTTGATGAATCAGGTCTTCGAGATTCAAGAGCTTCTCTCGTTCATCGTCAGTCGAGGCGGTCGCGATCTTGATGCCCATGGTTTTTTCGACCGCGTCATCAACCGACTGGGCCGTCACCAGACCGGACGACGCATAGTGGGCTGCCGCCTCCAGCACCTTGAGCGCCCGACCTGGCATCGCCACGTCTTGGACGTAGCGCTCGCCGACACGGTAGGCTTCGGCGATGGCTTGATACATGTAGGTCACTTTATGGCGATGTTCGAGGCTGATCAGCTGATCGCGCATAATTCGCACCGTCTCCTCCGGCGATGATGGCTCGATAACGATGGTATTGAGCGCCGTCGCCAGCTGGGCATTACGCTGAGAAATCTGCAAGTAGCGCTGACTATCCATGGTCAAGATAATTCGCAGCCTACCCGCCTCCAAAATCGGCAGTAGTAAATTACTCAGATCAACCGAACCGACACCCTCCTCAAAAAACAGCTGGGCATTATCGAGACACAAAATGACATTCTTTGATAAAAATGCTTCGTTGAGAATTTGCGTCACCAATGCTTCCAGCTCGCCCCGACCAGCCGCCGCCGAAATCAGCGACGAGGCGTCCAGCAGGAAAATCTGCCGATAGAGGAGCGATGACGGTACGGTTTTATGCCCATCGATGAGCATCTCGGCGAATGCCGCTACGACTGTGCTCTTGCCAGCCCCATCGAGCCCGATCAGCGCTGCATTTTGTCGGCCGTTCGAGCCAAAAATTGTCATCAATTGATCCAGCGCCACCTGATGAGCGTCTAGCTGCGCGATCATCGTCCCGCCCGATACCTGTAGGCTGAGGTTCTGGGCGAACCGGCTCAGGAGTGGCGTATAGCCAAACGACCAATCGCGTGCGATGCCGCCAGTGTGAAGCGGCTTTTGCTTGAACTGCTCGATCAACGACTTGAGGCGCTCATACCACATGATACCGCCCAATACATCGCGAAAATCAATTTTCAAATTCGCGAGCAAGGCGTCATGATTCGGAAATTGCTCAACAATCGCCGCCGCCAGCACCGCACCTGTTACTTTCGGGCTATTAGTGTCACGCCAAATCTGCAGCGCTGATTGCCACAAGGCTGACGTATCATTTGGATCATCCGAGGCGATATTCGCTAAAAAGTTCGGCGTGAGACCCAGCCGCACTCCGAGGAATTGCCCGGCCCGTGACTGACCAACCGCCAGCGCGATCTCTTTTGGCGTCGGTCGCTGACTCAGGCGGCCCAGCACATCCGCTGCCATCACATCATCAATCGTCTCCACTCGTGCGCTCACCGCCATCGTCTTGAGATCGCCCTGCCACCACACACTGAGCATCGCCAGTGGCCCCACCAGACCGATCATCAACCAGCCAACCGGCCCGTGCTTGATCAATAGCCAAACGCCACCCGAGCCCAATGCAACAGCGACGAGCACCACCAATACATGCCAGACCGCACCAAACCGCGCCGTGAACCGCGCCTTTTGCGCCCGCAAGCTGTGATAACGAAACTCCGGTCGCACCTCGTTCATGCCAAAACCCTCATCTGCCACAAGATAATTCCTATCACCGGCGTCAACGGTAGCAGCGCCCAGACGACAATACTACCGACCACCCACACTACCCGGAGACCAATGACCACCAGCCCCGCAAACAGTACCAGAAGCCGCACCACTGCACCAACTGCTCGCGAGAACAGTCGGTCAAAAAAGGCCTGCATTTTCACGGTGAGCGGCGCCTGAGCACGAATTTGCCCTGCAGAAATTTGGCGAAATGGATCAAATAATGTCCGCACCAACAAACCAATTGAGAAAAAATCGGCCGTCCGCAGCACACCGAGACCAACGCGCTGCATATGCCGCCGCCAGCCTGCGCCATACCACCACTGGAAAATACCCACCAAAAACATAGTTCTATTGTAGCACACTGCTTGGGCGCGGTATAATACGAAATATGTCACGACAGATTCTCAGTACACTCATCGGCAAAACCATCAAACAAGCTGCTCGACTGCGCGGCGGCGGCTCGGCGCTCCCGGGGCTGGTCATCGAAAAGATTGATCCGGGCTTTATCGCTCGCACTCTGGCGCAAGTACCGCGCGGCGTGGTGGTTATCAGCGGCACGAATGGCAAGACCACTACTACTAAGATTGTCGTTGAACTGCTCGAGGCGGCCGGCCTTAAGGTTTTTACCAATCGCACGGGCAGTAATTTCTCGCGCGGTGTGGCGGCAGCGCTGCTCGGCGAGGTAGATATGCACGGGCGGCTGGATGCCGACATCGCGGTGCTGGAGCTTGACGAGGCCTGGGCAGTCAAGTTTGTTCAATTGGTACCGCCGCGCTACAGCCTGTTGCTCAACGTCATGCGCGATCAGCTGGATCGGTTTGGCGAGATCGACACGGCGGCTGGTTTCTTGGCAAAAATCGCCCAGGCAACCACTGATACCGTGGTGCTCAATCGCGACGACCCACGCATCTATCGCCTGCACCAAAAAACGGCGGCAGACGTAGCGTTTTTTGGCACGACCGACCAGCTGCTGAAACTGATGCCGACTGACGATGCGCTCAAGACTGGTCGCGCTCAGGCCAACCAGACGGCCCCAGCCGACGTGCTGCTCGCGGACATCGACGGGCAAACAGCGACCTTTCACATTGACAATGCCAAGCACGCGGTGCGAATGCGGCTAAATGGCGTGTATAATCTGCTGAACGCGGCGGCGGCACTGAGTTTGGTACGACAAATTATGGGAGAGAAAGCCGAGCTAACGACACTACTGGGCGCCCTATCAGACGTAGCGCCGGCATTTGGCCGAGGCGAGACCATCGTGATTGACGGCACGCCGATTGAGCTAATTCTCGTGAAAAACCCGAGCGGCTTTCGGCTCAGCCTGCTGTCATTTGCCGACGGAACAGCGGATACGATGATTGCTATCAATGATAATTACGCTGACGGACGCGACGTTAGTTGGCTGTGGGACGTGGACGTTTCACGCCTCGAGCAGGTGGCGGTGGTCAGCGGCGTGCGCGCTCATGATATGGCGCTGCGGCTGGAGTATGACGACATTACGCCAGAAATCATTGAGCCAGATTTGGCGGCGGCGCTGGAGAAATTGCTAGCCCATCATCCACGCCAGCCAAAACATATTTACTGTACCTACACAGCGATGATGCGACTGCGCAAATTATTATCAATCAAAACCGATGTGGAGGCCATCCGATGACGATCACGATTATTCAATTGTATCCGCGCGATATGAATCTCTATGGCGACTGGGGCAATACGCTGGCGCTGAAAAAGCGGCTGGAATGGCGCGGCTTTACGGTACGTATTATTGATCATAATCCGGGCGATACGACTGATTTTGCAGCGGGAGATATTTTCATCGGCGGTGGTGGTCAGGATGCTGGGCAAGAAATTATCCAGGACGATTTGCTGGCGCGAGCGGATGAGCTACGGCGCTTAGCAGAGAGCGACGTGCCAATGCTGATGATCTGTGGTATGTATCAATTGTTTGGCCGAGCGTTCACCACACACGAGGGACACGTGATTCGCGGTGCGGGGATTTTACCGCTGGAGACATACGCCAAGGCAGAACGCCTGATCGGCAATATCACGCTCGAGAGCGAGGAGTTTGGACAGATCGTTGGTTATGAAAATCATAGCGGCCAGACGCTGCTTGATGAAGGAGGGTTGCCGCTGGGGCGCGTGGTGCGGGGCGCTGGTAATGACGAGACTGGCCAAATCGAGGGCGCGAGGCTGCACAATATCGTGGCGACGTACCTGCACGGGCCGATCTTGCCAAAGAATCCACGACTCGCTGATTTTTTGATCACCGCGGCACTCACGCGAAAAGGCTATACAGATAAACTCAGCGCACTGCCCATCGACCGCACCGCAGAACATGCCCAGCAGGTGGCGATGGAGCGAGGGCGATAAGCCAACCAGATTAGGTTCACATGCAACCTTCTGCGACAAAAATGCCCCCGGAGCGGAGCTCCGAGGGCGTGTGTTCGAACAAGATGAGTGTGGTCGGGGTGAAAGGACTCGAACCTTCGACCTCACGGTCCCAAACCGCGCGCGCTAGCCAACTGCGCCACACCCCGAGAAGCTAATCTCGATACTCACTCCGCTCCATTCTACCACACTTTACACATTAAATACAGCAATAATTAGTGATTTCAGTTAATATATAACTGTACTCTCTCATAATCATGCCTAATACTAATCACACCGCCCACACAACTCACCGCCGACAAATAATATATCTCTATACCATTGTCTGCGTGTACCTCACGCTGCCCATCCTGATTTGTATCGGCATTATTCCTTGGAATATGAAATTCGTGGCACTCATCGTCGGTGTAGTAGCGATGTACATAGTGATGCGAATACTCGGCAATACGCATAGTGACATCGGTATTACGCGGCAACGTACCATCTATTCACTCAAAACCGTGCTACCGATAACTATAGTTCTCCTTATCGCAGCCGGGCTGTTTCTACTCCTCGAAAAGCCTCGATTCTCACCAACCGAAGGAATAGGATTTTATGTATTTTATATTCTCATCTCGTGCCCGGCGCAAGAACTGTTATTTCGCGGTATCCTCAGCCGTATGCTGCAAGAACTACGGCTGCACCGGGTGTTGGAGCTTGGCGTAGCAGCCGCCCTTTTCGGTTATGTACATATCATCTACGGCGATATGCTCACTGTTGTTGTCATGAGCATCGTCGGCATTGTCTGGTACCGAGCGTACCAGCGCTCATCAAACCTCATCGGCGTAACAATGAGTCACGTGATACTTGGCGTGATGACGATTGCTCTAGGGATTATTGATTGACATTGGCCACCCCTTTTGTTTAATGGTCAATAAGATGGGGATGGATTGGCCAGAGCCACCTCCCGGGAAGGAATTGTGGGATCCCCCAGGAAGGATTGAAGTCTATGTACATTCAGGACTTTCTGAGGCCTATGGGGTTGATGAGACTGTCGGTATGGATAAAGTAGTCTCGGAGGATAATATTCGTAGAGCCAGGGCATGCCGGGAGATTGGTGATCAGATTGAACAGGGGCTCATTGACAAGAAAGAGAGTTACCGAAGGATCGGTGAATTGCTTTTAAGTCGCGACCACTTTTTCACCTCAGAAGAAGAACTCGCCGAGCGAGGAATCAGTCTGGCAGCCCTGATCAAGATCGCAGAGCGCAGAGATGATCCGGTAGATGATGGGTATGGTGGCTATTCTACTGGGAATTCCGCACATGAATAATGCACCAAACCAATCTCATCAACCTCGACCGAAGCAATCCCCGTGTCTGCTAATGAGCGGAGTTCCTCTCTTGTCTTTGCTACGGGGTTGGTAGTAAGGAAGGCTATCCTCCCTACATCACCTGATTCACCAGCCATGAGGGCTTGAAGCGCGTTCACATATCGTCCCCTCATCGGATGCCTTAGAGGTAGTTGACGAACTTGAACGGCTAGCAATGCCGCTGCTGCCAGTAATCTTTGGCCCCTCTCGTGCTGCAGGTAAGGTGACTCTACGGTTTGGCCAGGGATCTGGTCATCAATGTCAAGATTATCAGGGCGCCCCTCACGGCGTGCCTTTCTCTTAAGGCTGCCTCCTTCGACGATGGGCACCCTGAAACACTTACTATTCTCGACAGCTGCGTGACGACGCTCGGACCCATTGGATTCTCTTCGGGGGGTTGTAGTGGTTCTTCCTTTCATTTCCCAGCTATTATTACACAATTCACATCAGTCTTCAAGGCCACAATGTCTGCCTTGGCAAACTAGCTACTTCAGGGTACTATATATTGTATGAAATACACGAAACCATACGTTCCACCGACGCTAACCGTTGACGCCGTGATATTCCAAATTAGTAACGGTGCGCTAGAAGTCCTGCTTCTAAAGCGCCCCAACGAGCCGTTCAAGGGTGAATGGGCGCTACCCGGCGGATACAACGCCAAGGGCGAGACGACGACAGCCGCACTGAGACGTATCGTTGCCCAAAAAACGGGCGTGGATGTTAAGAATGACTTGAGCTACATTGAGCAGCTCTACACCTTTGACACGGTCGACCGTGACCCACGAGGACATGCTGTATCGGTGACATACCTCGGGTGTGGGCGTACTATCCCGCTCGATGAGGCGACGTCGCACGCGACATTTTTTGATGTACATAATCTACCGCCACTGGCTTATGATCACGCCAGCATTATTGAATACGCCAGAGAGCGGCTAATCGCCAAGTTAACATATACGAATGCTGTGTCGGCATTTCTGGAGCGGCGTTTTACCCTGACCCAACTACAGAACGCCTACGAAATTATCTTTGATCGTGAATTTGACAAGCGTAATTTTCGCAAAAAATTCCTCAGCCTCAACCTCATTCATGAAACCAACGAGCTGTGGCGTGACGGCGCACATCGTCCAGCAAAACTATACGAGTTTAATTCCCAAAATCTCGAGACGTTATCACGAAGTTTCGACTAGTGAATAGCAGCCAGGTAGAGTAGGGTAATAATTTCATAGTATTTTACTAATTAGTGTTGACTACACAATAACTAGTTGTTAGACTATATAGTAAGTGTAATTTATACATTAAGTAAGGAGGTAATCCATGGAAACAGTAAAACCAACTCGAAATATACTTGTTGCCGTTGATGTGCAGCATGATTTTATCGATGGTAGCCTGGCAGTTGCCGAGGGCGAGCAGGTCGTTGCCCCGCTCAATACCATCGCCGAGACCGTGCGGCACCATGCTGGGCAGGTCGTTTTTACCCGTGACTGGCACCCCGCAAAAACACCACATTTTGTTAATTGCGGTGGCCAGTGGCCAGTCCACTGTGTCGCTGGCACAACTGGCGCTGCCTTTCATGATAAGCTTGACGTGCAGCCTGATGACATTATTATCAACAAAGGCATAAGTCAAACTGACGGGTATTCTGGTTGGGAGGGTCAAAGTGACACAGGCGAGACGCTGGAGACCATCATCACACCACGAACACCTCGCGAGAAGGTTCAGGTATTTCTCGGCGGGCTGGCAACTGATGAAGAAGAGGCCTTAGCCGCCATGAAAGAGGCCCACGTTCTGGCGGTTTCAACCAGTGAGGCTAAAATGATGATCGAAAGGAGTGTTCAATGAACCGTGAACCTAAATTATCACAAGGACTAGATTATTATAAGGCGACCATGGGGCAGCTGGAGTACGACAAGCATCCTGATGCCGAGGTCACCTTTACCTTGAAAAATCGCGCCCCTACCCTGCTATCAGAATTTGTGAGCGCGGAAGAGTTACGCGCCCAGCTCAGTAACGTAGCAAACGGTTGGCAACCTGATGAGATCGCCTATCTCGCCAGCCTACAAAATCAAGACGGCACAGCACAGTTCACGCCCGACTACCTTGACTTTTTAGGCGACAATCCCCTACCACCTGTTAACATTGGTTATGATAAGCGCGGCGATTTAGCGGTTAGTACTACGGGCAAATGGCCGCTGGTCACGTTCTGGGAAACAGTGGTCATGAGCGAGCTGAACGAATTATATTTCCAGAATAAACTTGCCCATGAAGGTAGTTCGCTCAAAGAACTATACGCCGAAGGAGATCGGCGATTAAGCGAGAAAATTGACATATTACGAAATCGCCCAGACATCAAGTTCTCTGACTTCGGCACGCGACGACGGTTTAGCTACGACTGGCAAAAGCATGTCATTGAGCGCGTCGCACGTGAACTTCCTGATAATTTCGTTGGCACTTCAAATATTTATTTGGCACATGAGCTTGGCTTGCAGCCAATTGGTACATTCGCACATGAATTACCGATGGTTTACGCAGCACTAGCCGACAAGGCCGGCGACAATCCGTTAGATGGCCACTATCAGGTACTCCAAGACTGGCGGCAGCTGTATGGCGAAGGTTTATCAACCGCCCTAACCGACACATTTACGACAGAGTTCTTTTTCGCTGACTTCACACCGGAGCAAATGACTTCATGGCAGGCTCTGCGTCATGACTCTGGCGACCCGATGCAGTTTGGTGATACGGTGATTGCATTTTATGAACAACATGGTATTGATCCGTACGAAAAGACGATCGTCTTTAGCGATGGGCTGGATGTCGAGACAATTATTAAACTGGCTGATTATTTCAAGGATCGTATCAAGGTGACATTTGGCTGGGGCACAACACTGACAAACGACCTCGGAGTTGAGGCGAATAATTTCGTCATGAAAGCCACTGCGGTTGATGGCGTGCCGACAGTTAAACTGAGCGACGTTGAAGGTAAGCACACAGGCCCAGATGATAAAATTGAAGAATATAAAACACATGTAAAAGAAAAAATTGGTCGTCAAGCGTTAAGGCAACTGGTCGCCGCATGAATGAAATGATGTCAATCACGGAGCAGAAACTGTGGTATGATGGACCAAATTATACCGCTGATAGTATCGTTATTCATCCGGAATCACGACAAGTTCTCTTGGTCAAACGGAAAACCGGCGAATGGGCGCTACCTGGCGGTTTTATCGATCCAGGAGAAGAACCACTCACGGCAGCCCATCGTGAAGTAATGGAAGAGACTGGTGCAACTATTGGCGGTGATCCGACCCTTGTGTTCTGTGGACTGGTTAACGACTCGCGTAATACCCAGACTGCCTGGATAGAAACCAGTGCTTATCTATTTACGGTCCCCGACCTAACGGCAATAACTGGGCGTGATGATGCGGTTGACGCCGGCTGGCACTCGCTTGATCACCTACCTGAGCTATATGCCTCACATGACGAGATTGTAGCAAGAGCGCTTGATCATCTGGCGTGCCGACCACTGGCTGAATCGGTGCAGAATCCTGAATGTCTCTACCATGTTGATGGCGGTCATATGCAATACGAAAAAGCAATTGCCACAAAGGATCATCACGCCGCTTTTATCAAACAACTGTCAGCCAAATATGACAGCGTCCAAAAACGGCAGCGATTACAGCAATATTTAGATAAAGAGGCGTTTACTATGGCGCACTTGCGACAGAGTGGTTATGATGGCGTTCCCGCACAGTCTGTCTTGTGTGGTGATGCAATCATCATGGAAGCGCTGCGGCCCGACGATGGCTGGAGATGGCGAGCTGAAGCCGAGACTCTTGATGATTACGTCTGGGCGGCTGCAGAAAAATTTGCCAAACTAGAGACTATTCCACTGCCAGCTGACTCATTCGCCATTGAACCATCATGTATCAGTTTTATCAAAGAGGGCTGGCAGACAATTGACGAACAGGTGGTTGCTCAACTATATCAGATTCTGCCAGATTTTCTGAATCAAATGACACCACACAGCCAAGCCGTCACCCAGGATTTGCTGACAGATCTACCTTCTCTGCAGCGCGCTGGGATTCAGCCGAATCGATTTCATCTACAAGCCTTTTGTCATCACGACATTAGGCAGTCAAATATTGCCTGGCATCCAGAGCATGGCAGCAGGTTAGTCGATTGGAGTTGGTCTGGACCGGGCGAGCCGGGCAGCGATATTACGAGCCTGTTGATTGATTTACATAAAAGCGGCCACGATATTTCACCGTATCGTGATATGATTAATCTAAATCACTGTCTAAAGCTCATCGGCTTTTGGTTAAATCACGCTACCTGGCCATATCACGGTGAGAACACGGTTAGATTTCAACAATTCTTATCAGCACTGAGCGCCTATGAAATTCTACGCGCCTAATTACGCGTTCACCGCCTCAATCTCCACCGACAGCACGTCTTTATTCGTCGGTAGATCAGACGTCGGCTCAAAGGTGTAAACCAGTAACTGACCAAACGGCATTTCCACATGGGCCATATCTGCTTCTGGTACGTGGTCGAGGTGCTTCATTAACGCACGGATAGAATTACCATGCGCCACCAATAGAATGTTCTCACCCGCCTGTAATTTCGGTAGTATCTCCCGCTCAAAATATGGCACGACCCGCGCATAAACATCTTTGAGCGTTTCACCGCCCGGCACCGGATAGTCCCAGCCGCGCCGAATACCGTTGAATGCTTCCTCGCCGATCTCAGCCTTGACTTCCCACTTATTTTTACCGGTCAAATCACCATAATCACGTTCGTTCAGCTCGGCCGCCTGTGTCGTCGGTAAACTGCCCTTACCGCGCCCCTCAAGCAGTGCGTCCAGCGTTTGGTGCGTCCGCTGCAGCGCCGACGTATACGCCTCATCAAACCTGATGTCTTTGAGTAGCGCACCCAGCCGCACTGTGTCGGCCCGCCCCTTTTCCGTGAGCCCCACGTCCGTCCAGCCCGTCCACTTACCGAGCAGATTCCATTCACTCTCGCCGTGTCGACTGATAACCAATGTTCCCATCATTCCTCCTCCGTTTATTTTTCCTACGAACCAAATCCCACGAATTGCGTAACCGCCTCTTGACGTTCGTCATCGCCGTCAACGATTCGCGTCTCGACATAACCGCCTGGCTGATGATGAGCCCAATGTGGTATCGACCACGCGAATCCTTCATTGCTTGCCAGCACTGCGTCGCGACTCATGAACTGATAGGCATCAATTTCCGACTGCTGCAAGACAATTCGTTCCAATCGCTCATCATCCAGCACTGCCCTGAACACATATTGATGCGCCAGTCCTTTGTCGCTGGAGCGTGACGCCACCGCGAAAAACGAAACTTCCTCCTCAGTAACCACCAGCCCGACCTCTTCCTGGGTTTCGCGAAGTGCTGCCTGTAGCGGCGTTTCGCCAGCGTCAACCATACCACCAGGCAGACTCCAATGCGTCTTGTAATATGCCTTGACCGTGAGCAGCTCGCCCGCTGAATTTTCGATCAGCAACGCGGCGCTGGCGATCCGAGTGTCCTGCGCTTTCTGCCATTCCTCATACGGCAACCAACCACTTTTTATCATTTTGCGTACTCGATCGCCCGTGTTTCGCGGATAACGTTAACCTTGATGGTGCCTGGGTACTGCATGGTCGATTCAATCTTGGTGGCGATATCGCGCGATAACTTAAATGCGCTCAGGTCATCGATATCTTCTGGCCGAACAATCACCCGCACCTCACGCCCGGCCGAGATCGCATAGGCCTTGTCAATCCCGTCAAAGCTGGTTGCCACATTTTCTAGATCGCGCATCCGCTCGGCAAAGTTCTCAGCCGAAATATTACGTGCTCCTGGCCGAGCAGCGCTGGCAGCGTCGCACACTCGCACGATCAGTGCCTCTGGTGTCGTCGCCTCGATATCATCGTGATGCGCTTCGATGGCGTGAACGATCCGCTCATCCATGCCGTATTTGCGCGCTAGCTCGGCACCGATGTGGTGATGCTTGCCCTCGATCTTGTGAGTCACCGCCTTGCCAACGTCATGCAGCAGTGTCGCGATTTTCGTGATGCGCACATCAGCACCAATTTCCTCAGCGATCATTCCAGCCATCTGAGCCATCTCGGTCGAATGCTTCAATACGTTCTGCCCGTAACTCGTTCGGAATTTCAGCTCACCTAGCAGTCGCTGCATTTCCTTCGGAATGCCGACAACGCCCGTCTCGCGCATGGCATCCTCACCAGCCTGCTTGACTTCTTTATCAATCTGCTTTTTTGCCTTGGCGACGACTTCTTCGATGCGCGCTGGATGGATACGACCATCTTTCATCAACATCTCGAGACTCAAGCGAGCCACCTGCCGGCGAATCGGATCGAAACTCGACAGCACAATCATACCCGGCGTGTCATCCACCAAAATATCGACACCAGTCTCGCGCTGCAACGCCTGAATGTTGCGGCCTTCTTTGCCGATGATTCGACCTTTCATCTCATCATCAGTCAGCTTGACAGCCGTGACTGTTCGCTCAGCCGTTACCTCGCTGCTCATCCGCTCCATCGCGGTGAGCAAGATCATCTGCGCCCGCTCTTCGGCATCATCCATAGCCTCGTGTTGTAATTTCGACACCAATCCAACCAGGTCGTTCTTGATATCGCGCTCGGTCATTTGCATGAGCTTGTCGGCAGCATCCTTTTTCTTTAGGCCGGCAATCTTCTCGAGCTTCTCCTGCTGGCGCGTGCGAATAGTGCGAATCTCTTCCTTGAGATTGTCAACCTCATCTTCGTGCGTGCGCAGCTTCTCCGCCCGCTTATCTAGTTCGTCCAATTTCCGATCCAGCGTCTGCTCGCGATCCGCCAACCGATTCTCGGTCTTTTGCCACTCGCGGCGGCGCTCATTTTCGATTTTTAAGGCTTCGTCCTTAGCCTTCAGGACAATGTCGCTGGCCTTACTCTTTGCCTCGGCAATGTCACGCTCAATTTGTGACTTGCCGTTAGCTTGCCTCGTCCGCTGATAGGCGTAAAAACCGCCCACGCCAAGTGCCGCGCCAACCAAGCCGCCAATAACTATTCCTACCATATGATTTCCTTTCTTTTCCGACCAATCGCCCCGGGTATACACCCCGAGAAATGTATCAACGACTGACCATATTCAACTGATGCAATAAAACGGCCCAAGCCACTAATCTAAAGCCGCCTTACTTTTATTGTACGATATTGCGGAGGAAAATACCACTATTTGCGCGGAGCCGTGATGTGAGCTTCGCCACCATATTCGGGGAGAATAATCGTGTCGTTTTCGCCGCACTTCAGCCGCTCCAGGCAGTCATCTCGCCAGTGATCGCCACTACTGCCAACGATCGGAACACCGAGTCCCTCCGCCAGCGTGTTTGCCACCGCACAACCAATCCTCAGTCCCGTAAAGCTGCCCGGCCCCCGCATGATACCGATACCACTGATGTGGTGAATGCCGCCGACCTGCTCGTCCAAAAATCGTAGCAGCCCTCGGGCTAAACCACGACCCGCTTCCCACACTACCTCTCGCCGGCTATCGCCCTGAACAATCGTTAAACGGCACGTCATCGTCGATGTATCGAGCAGAATAATCACACCAACTCCTCGTCCGCCGCGCTGATTGCCACGAGGAGTGCCTGGCTCGTCGGCCCGCCAGCACTCAGCGTGACACGCCGCGATTGCTCGTCAATTGCTAGAATCCTCGCTGTCAGTCGATCGGCTGGCAGCACCTGCTCGACGGCACCAGCCCACTCAACCACTGTCACGGTCTGCGGTTGCATGGCTACCTCATGAATCTCCTCCGCCATGATACCCGCCTCGCCCAATCGATAAAAATCGTAATGGGCCAGCGTCAAGCCGCCCGGCGACTGGTACACACGGGAAATAGTAAACGTTGGGCTCTGCACCGGTTCAGTAATGTCGAGCCCCTTGGCAACACCTTTCGTTAGCGTCGTCTTGCCAGCGCCGATGTCCCCGATTAACTCGATAACTTCCCCACCCTTCAGGTTGCGCCCAATCACTTGACCCAGCCGCTGCATCGCTGCGGTACTGGTAATAATTTGGTTCATTTGCTGTCGCTGCCGTCAGCTTCGGCCGCAGGGTGCGCCTTTCGGAATGGATTTTCGAACGTTGCTTGTGGCTGCACGACCGGCTCCTTGTGGCGGATCTCTGGCGTCTTGACAACGATATGTTCGTCGGTCACACGAACAATTTGCGAACGATGAATCAGCAGTTCAGTATCGCCAAAACTCTTGAGCAGCGGTCGCCGCACCCGGAGCTGCTGAATGACAAAATTACCGGCCTCCAACGTATAGCCGATGACCTTACCGACCTTATGCTTTTTTTCATCAATGACCTGCTTACCAACTAGTGCGAACTGAAACTCATACACTTCCTTGATCTTCAGGACGTCACCTGGCATAATCAGCTCGTCCGCCGAATCAATGATCAGACCCAGCGGTCCAATTTCCCGCACATCGGCGATCCGTAGTAAACTCGGCGATTGATCAAGCGTCGGCCCCTCCAGCTCATACGCCACGATCGATAAACTACGCGGGTCGATCACCGCCCGCGATGTCCGTGCCAGTTCCGAGCCAGTCTGCAGGCTCATCACCGGTGCGTTATCAAATCGTTCAGCAGAAATTAGCATACTTCTCACATTATAGCGATATCCACGCTATTCGGCAAACAGGTTCGTCCGCCCTGCCGGCAGACTAAAATTGGCGTTGGCGGTATCGCGCGTACGGAAACTGTTGATCTGGTCAATTGTCTTCTGGTCAAATCGCGTCGTCTGTTGCTGAATGGTATCTTCTTTTGGATTTGACGAGGCGAGCAGACTGTAGAGCAGGAAAATTGCCACCGATACGCCAACCACCACTGTCAACGTATAGAGAATAACGTGGTAGCGATGGAAAAACCGCGATACTAGCGTACCGATTTGTGAAATATCAGGTGAGTTTTTCATCGAACATATACCTCCACTTCCAAGGTTTGTGTATTCACTTGACCTGTCCCCTCGGTCTTGGACATACTGACACTAGCGATCTGCATCCGCGTCAAGTTCTGCTCGATCAAATGCATAAACCGAAGCAGCGCCATATAATCTGTTTTTTCGTTGAGGCGGACCGACACTTTCATGCTTTTTGGCCCGGCAGCGCTGTTTGAACCGGAGCTATTATTCGTACCCGAGGTTCCTGATGAACCCGAGTTTGACTTGGCTCCAGCCGAGCCTGATGTGAAGGTGAACCCAGCGATACCAACACCAGATTTATTGGCGTAGGCCGTGAGGTCATTGATAATTTGGTTCTGGTACTGATACTGCTGCGTTTCTGCCACTAGCTGCTGCGCCTTGGCAACACTATCCTTATATTTCTCCATCTCTTTTTCCAGCCGCGCTAGATTCTGCACTTTAGCATCAACCGCTTTTGCCTCAGTCTGAATTTTAGAAACTTCCTCGGCAGTACCTTGCAGCATGGTGTAGCCAAAATAGACGACCCCTCCCATGCCGACCAAGATCAGTACCAGCGACAGCGCAAAGACGATCCGCATGGTCACCGCCGGTGTCATTTTTTCTCGTTTTCTCTCACTCATTGCTTCGCAACCTCCGGCACCATCGTCACATTAATTGTAATATTGATCGGATAGCCGTCCTTGTTTTCTTTCTCGGCCACCGCCGAGGCGAGATTAACATCCTTAAAGAGGCTTGACTGCTGAAAACTGTCCTTGAGCCGCAGCGCATCGCCATACGTTTTACCGCGCGCGTTGATAGTCATCGGCGTGCCGAGCTTCTTGCTATCTAGCGTCAACGTTTGCAAAATTGTCCCCGACGGCATCGCCTGAGCGATCTTGAGTGCTACCTTTGAATACCGCACATCTTTATCGAGAATCGCCTTGGCAATCTTGAGGTTTGCGCTGAACGATTCATAATCCTGCTGAACTTTTTGATATTGCAGCGCTCGACGATTACCTGTTTCAATCGCCTGTCGAGCAGTTGTCCGAGTATGCGCCATAATAAAGTAGATACCCGCTGTCGCCACGATGAGTAAGAAGCCAAGAATCAACGACACCACGCAGTAACGCCACAGTATCACATTTGACCGGCCAGCGATAATCTCGCGTTTAACTTTCGGCGGTAATAGATTAATCATGCCAAATCTCCTCCGCTCGCACTAGCGACAAACCAGCTGCCGTCATGAACCGCGGTCGTAGCTGTTTGGCCGGTGGTGCTAAATTATTAAAGTTCAGCGACTGCCACGGACTGGCCACTCGTGCTGGCAAGGTCAGCTCGCCCGTAAAGTACTCACCAAGCCCCGGCACGCTACTGCCGCTACCAACGATCAATACCTGCTCAAGGCGTGACTCATCCGGGAAGCGATCGGTGTAGTAGCGAATAACTTTCTGGATTTCACCGATGATCCGCTGCAGGCTCGGCTTTAGTGCCTCGGTAATTTTTTCTTGACGAGGGCCAGTGTTGAGGCCATTAAGCACCTTGAATTGGTGCGCCGTCTCAAGTGGTACGTTCAATTTTTTAGCGATGTCAAGCGTCAATGTATTGCCACCAATGTTTAGACCACCGGTCACACGAATTGCCGCATCAAGAATAGCGATATCGGTCGTCGCCGGGCCGATGTCAACGATGACTGTCGGCAGCGACCCCTCTTTGGTGCGCTCAAGCAGTCGCGCCACCGCATTGATACTCGGCTCAATCATTGCCACCTCAATACCGCACGATTCAACAATTGCCAGCTGCTCGTCAACGATCTTTTGCGGCACCGCGCACATCAAGACTGATAAGTTCTCTTTGCCGCGCTTGATAATCTGATGATCGACGTAGAGCGAATCAAGCGGCATCGGCACATACTGCTCGACCTCGAGATTCACCGCCTCTTCAATCTTATTCTCCTGCTTGATCGGCAGCGCAAAGGTGCGTGCATATGTCTTGGTCGTCGGTAGTCCCAGCACCACGCGGTTACTGCCGAGCCGCCCGACAATATTTTTTTCAAACATTTGATTGATCTTGCCGCAGAGATACTCTGCCCGGTCATCGCTCTCGTCCTTCGCCGGATCCAGCTCAATTGCGCCGTATCCGTGCACCGTCATCCGTGCCATGTCGACTGACATTACCCGAACGCCAGCCTTGTTAATATCAAGCCCGATGATCGGCTTTGACTTGTAGAAAATATTTGCCACTATCGTTTGCCCACATCTCTTCTTTTTGTTAAGTATAGCATAAGCATTTTGAAAAACCAACTATCCTTTAATTTGATTTGCTAATCCAGTAATCGGCATCATCACCGCCGCCGCGATCAAGCCGACCATACCACCCATAAAGACGATCATCACCGGCTCAATCGTCGAACTCAAGCCGCTAATCGCCGCATCGACTTCTTCCTCATAAAAATCCGCCACCTTGACCAGCACCTTATCCGTTTGCCCCGTTTCCTCACCGACCGCCAGCATCTGGCCAACGATTGGTGGATAGAGATCTTCGCGCTCATTGATAATCCGCGACAAAACCTCGCCATTCTTAATGCGCTTGGCAGCATCAAGCAATGAATCTTGATATACCGTATTACCAACTGCCCGGGCTGTTACTTCCAGCGCCTCGAGTACCGACACGCCCGCACCGATCAGCGCTGAGAAGGTACGGGTAAACCGCGCCACCGCCACCTTGCGAATAATCTTGCTGATGATCGGCGCTTTCAGGACGAAATGATGGAACTTGACTTTACCTTTTGGGGACTTGATGTAGCGAAGCAGCGCATACACACCGCCAAATAGCAACGGGAAAATAATATACCAAAAACTCACCATAAACTGGCTGATACTCATCAGTATCTGCGTCAGCGCCGGCAGCTCTGCGTCCTCACCCGCCAGATCCTTAATCGTCTTGCCAATCATCGGCAGCACAAAAATCATCAAGCCAAAGAACGCCCCGATAGTGATGACGATCAGCACCATCGGATAGGTCATGGCGCTCTTGATCTTCTTTTTCATTGATGAGTTCTTTTCCTGCTGCAGAGCCAGCCGCTTCAAAATATCGTCCAAAATACCACCCGTTTCACCAGCCCGCACCATGTTCACATACACATCGCTGAAGGCCTCGGGGTACTTACTCAGTGCATCAGCGAACGAGGCACCGCCTTCAATCTCCTTGGACACCGCGTTCAAAATCTCGCGAAAATGTGGACTCTCGGCGTGCTGCGCCATTGAGTTGAGTGACCTGAGAATTGGCACACCGGCAGACACCATGGTGCTAAGCTGCCTGGTAAAGCCAACCAGCTCCTCGGTCGGCACTGACTTCTTGCCACCCCCAAAGCGAAAACCTTTCTTCTCGTCACCAGCCTCCTTGAGGTCGACCAACCTCATACCCTGAGTTTGAATGAGCTGAATGGCACTGGCGCGGCTACTGGCTTCTAGCTCGCCGTTGATCGGCTGATTATTATTTTTAGTTGCGATATATTTAAATTTTGTCATTTATTGCTCCCTTGTTGCTCTCAAAACTTCCTCTAGCGTTGTCACGCCACGCAGCGACTTGACAAAACCGTCCGTCTGCATTGTCACCATTCCTTCAGTAATCGCCTGCTGCTGAATCTCATTACTAGTGGCATTGGCGGTGATCATTTTTTGGATTGGAATCGAAATACCGAGAACCTCGTAGATACCGACGCGCCCCTTGAAGCCATTATGGCCGCACTCGTCACAGCCCTCGGGATTTGGTCGCCATAAATATTGAATCGTCACGTCAGTCGAGCCGAGCGGTGTATTGCCGCCAATCTTGTCAGCTGCCGCCTGCTGCTCCAGCGCATGCAGTCGCTGCATCGAGCCCTGCTTGAGATTAAACATCTGAACGATGTAGGCCAGCTCTCCGGCGTCCGGCACATATTGCTGACGACAATGCATACACAATCGCCGCACCAAGCGCTGGCCGATCACCGCCTTGACCGTCGAAGCGATCAGGAACGGCTCAATTCCCATATCCAATAGACGCGGCAGACAGGTCGCTGCGTTGTTGGTGTGGAGGGTTGAAAACACCAAGTGCCCAGTCAGCGCTGCCTGCACACCGAGGTTGGCGGTCTCGCCGTCGCGAATCTCACCAACCATGATGATGTTCGGGTCTTGACGGAGCAGTGCGCGCAGTCCTGAGGCGAAGGTCATGCCGGCTTTTGAGTTAGTCTGGGTTTGGTTGACCCCGGGGATTTTGTATTCAACCGGGTCTTCAATGGTTGAGATATTCACATCTGGCGTATTAAGTTCTGATAGCACACTAAACAAGCTAGTCGACTTTCCCGAACCAGTTGGCCCGGTCACCAAGATCATACCATTTGGTTGCGCCATAGCGTCTTTAAGTGTACTCAGCGATAACCCCCAATAGCCGAGGCTATCGAGGGCAACCGCCTGGTTGGACTCGTCCAAAATACGCATGACGATCTTCTCGCCATCAGCGATCGGCAGCGTCGACACACGCAGCGCGTATTGCTTACCAGAAACCTTGATCTTGAAGCGACCATCTTGCGGCACGCGGCGTTCATCAATTTTTAGGTTTGACAAGATCTTGATGCGGCTAACCAGCGCACCTTGGACATTGCGCGGCAATTTATTCACTTCCTTGAGCACGCCGTCGATTCGGTAACGAACTTGGACGAAATCCTCGCGCGGCTCAATGTGAATGTCGGAAGCACCCGACTTGATAGCATACTCGAGCAGCAAATTAACCGTCTGGGCGATCGGCGAATTCTCAGAAATCTCCTCCTCAGAGACGTTTTGTGAATCTGACTCAGCGCCGCTCTGGATTGACACCACCTCATCCAGCTCATCGGTAATATTACCGCGATAATTTTCCAGGCAATCAAGGATATTATTTTTTGTCGCCAGGAACACCTTAATGTTGTAGCCAATCTCTTTCTGGATGAAATTCAGCGCCTGCACATCATCCGGATCTTCCATCGCCAGACTCAAGACGCCATTATCATCGACGGCAAACAATACGACATTGTACTGACGGGCGATGTGCTCGGGGATACGCTTAAGAACATCGTCAGGAATATCCTTTGGCTCAATGGTTACAAACGGCACATTGATGTATGCGCCAATCTTTTGCCCGAGCTGTACCTCGCTCAGGATTTTGTGCTCCAAGATAATCGTCTGTAACGAATGGTGCGTACGTTCCGCCTCCATCTTTAACTCGGCCAGCTGTGACTCAGAAATTACCTCACCCTGGCGCAAAATCTTCTCAATACTACTGTCAGAAATGCGCATAATTACCCTTATGCTTGAGTATAGCGCATATCGTATGGGAGTTCAATAAAAAGAGAAAAAGTAGTACATGTTACAATATCAGACATGAACGATTCAGTAATTTCAGCAATCCTTTTTGATGTTGGTGGTGTACTTGTCAGTGACTACGACATCCAAAGTGACCTGAGAAACGCCCTGTATAACCCCGAGCATTTCGACCAACAATGGCCAAAAGCTTTGCACGACTACGAAAGCGGTTTCATAGACGAGAGCGTATTTCTGCGAAAGCTAGGTTGTGATCATCCATCCCCAGAGCAATACGATCGGCTAACTCGTGGCTTCCGTGATCATCAAGTATACTTCCAAAATGTCATCACATTTGCACGTTCATTGACGACGCATGGACTACAGATCGGTATCCTCAGCAATGCTATGCCGAGCCACTCTGCTATCTTGCAGCAAGCAGGTATCTATGACGGTTTTAGACCATGTCTTTTATCGTGGCAGATTGGTTACCACAAACCTGAACGGGGTGCATTTACATCTGCCCTCTCAGCATTAAACCTATCTGATAATCCAGAGCACGTACTGTTTATTGACAATCATCAAAATAACCTCGACGCAGCAGCGGCTTGTGGCATGCATACCCTCCTCGCAGTGCGCCAAGCAACACAAGCGCAAACTGAGCAAACGATCATTATGGGAATAACCGATAAACTACTGTCCCTTGGCGTCGTGCTATGATCAGCGATTATCACCCCGCCCGTGCAGCTGCTGGCGGGCTTGGCGGCTGGCGAGCTTTTGGTTGTTCATCCGGGCAACTTCCTCGAGGCTAGAACCGAGCAGGTGCGCCACTGCATTAACATACCACAACACGTCGCCTAATTCTTTGAGAATTTCTGTACGGTCATCGTCTGTCAGTATTCCCTGCTTGTCGCGAACCAGCTTTTTGAACTTTTCAGCCACTTCGCCCGATTCGCCGACCAGCCCAAGCACTTGCGCCATTAGTCGCGCATCAATCTCCCCATACTCATGCGTACCAATCAGTGTCGCGATGGCTTTCTTGGCGTACTCATCAATTGTCATAGTTTCTCCTTTCAATTACCTCATTTAATTCTGCCACAAATTCCTCAAAAAAGAACGGGTCGTGAAAGAACGTCCGTGCTACGATTTGCTCAACCGCTGGCGCCAAGTCATAATCCGCCAATCGATGCGGACGGGCCCACACCAATTCTCTGCCCGCCACGACTTCATCAGTCTCACCATAAAACACGTGCGCCAACGTTGATGATAATATTTCCTTCCCCACAAGGACACGAATATAGCAATCACCCGCGTGTGTCAGCGGCAGCTTATCCACCGCTAATTTCTCACGTGCCTCCCGCTGAGCGGCGGCCAAGACCGACTCATCATCAATATGTAGCTTGCCGTACGGCAGTGTCCAGGTATCGATATGCGGCTGTTTGGTGCGCCGCTGGAGCAGCACATCACCATTGGCATTTTGGACAACAATCATAGTAATAATTTTTGGTTGGGTACGAACTTTGAGCGATTTAATACTAACTCTATCGACGTACGACAACCCCTCCCGCCCGAGGCAGTATCCATCATCCGTCTTGATGACGAATCCTCGCTTCTTCAATATATTTAAGTGGTAGGTATAGAGATTGGTATCGACTTTTGGCGGCCGCATATCCCGAAACCGTGCATATTTCATATGCATCAACACACCAAGAATATGCTTCTGAATATGATGTTCGGGGATAAATTGGTCAATCATAGTTGAGTCAAATTATACTTGCTATTCATACAAGTAATTCTACACTACAATCACTAGTGTCATCAACACAACTAAAGGAGCGACGCTTATGTCAATCGAATCACTCATCCACACACCCGAATTTGAAGGGAGATTGCCCGTAGAGACTGAGCGTAAATTCATGGCTATCTTTCCGGAAAAACTCACCGATCTGCGCAAAGAAGCCGAGCCGATTGAACAGTTATATCTATCACACCCGGACGAGCCATTTAGTCTACGCCTCCGCTCAACCTTTAGGCGTGATACCGGCGAGCTACATTACGAAGCAACCCTCAAAGACAATGGCTTCCGGAGTGGCGATGGTCTGCGTCGGCTAGAGGTGACGACTGAGATTAGCCCCGAGTTATATGAATACTACCGTAACGACGAGACACCAATTATCCGCAAACTACGCGCCGAACCGCTACCCGGTGTCGTTATTGATTTTTTCGAAAACGACGGCCTAGTACAAGCTGAATTAGAAGATAATGGATCATGGCAACAATTTACTGACCAGTTTGGTAATATATTCATGGAAGTGACCGGTGAAATAATGGCTACCAGTGAGTGGCAGGCGCACTACGACTTCCGACGACAACACGAGGGGCGGGAGGCGCTGTCAATTCAGCCGGAGCTTGACATTGATACTATTGTTTCTGATATTCTCACCCCTACCGCAAACTCTCCGCGCATCATCCATATCGCTGGCCGTAGTGGCTCTGGTAAATCAACCATCGTCAAACAACTCCGCAAGCGGCTGGATGAGCTCAACATTAATTCAATTACTATGTCAACTGATGACTATCATCGTGGGGCAACCTATCTTTATTATTATAATGATCGTCAGGAATGGCAGCACTGGGATGACCCGTTTGTATATGACACCGAAACGATGGCCATCGACCTACAAAATCTCGTTAATGATAAGGAGATATACCATCGCCACATGAATTGGCAAACTGCGGAGCCCTATATAGCGGGTACACTTAGCCCAGCAGAAGTAATCATCGTTGAGGGAATCTACGCCAAATCACCTGATATTATCACTGACAATAGCCTCGTCTACGAAATACCAACCCCAATCGCCACCTGTATTGGTCGGCGTATCCTGCGCGACCTTAACGAACGCCCGCAATTTTGCAACCCCTCGGAAAATCTACTCTATTTATTGAGTGAGGCCGAGCCAGCATATCGTGCTCAACAGCAACCAACCAATGCTTGAGGGGATGAGGGCTCACTTTGGCTTTCATTAATCCGATGGTCGACTGCTCGCACAAACCCAATCGCCTTCCCCTCGCCAACCCACCGCTGCTCGTAGGTTGTCATGATCCGGGCATCGCTCTCCTCATCAAGTCGCTCCGATTCGTGCAGATCAAACGTTAGCTCCCGAAGCTGCCAGCCAGCCACCACCAGCTGCTCCAAGCTCCAACAGAAAAAGTCGTGATCATCGTGCTTGAGTAGTAGCTCGCCGCCCTCATCAAGCAACTTTGCGTACTGCGTTAAAAAATGTGGGTGCGTCAAACGCCGACCACTGGAGCGCTGGCGTGGAAACGGATCGGGGAAAGTAACCCACAACTGACTGAGTGATCCAGCCTCACATAACTCACCCAGCTGATCCGCTCGTGCCCGCACAAACCAGATGTTCGTGAGGCCGCGTCGCTCGGCCTCACGTGCCCCTTTTTGCAATCGATCGGCCTTGACATCAACCGCCAGAAGCCGCTGCTCGGGACGGCGCGCCGCCAGCTCGACACTAAACAGTCCCGTTCCCGCACCGACCTCCAGTACATCAATCGGCCGCGGCGTCCACTCATCATACTCAAAACAAAGCGGCGAATTGTTAAATAGCGCAAATTTATACTTCTTGCGCCGCCGAGTGATAACGAATTGATTTGGATCGACAAAACTCATACTTTTCATTATACTAAACTCATGACGGATACGCTTATCAAACAACTGTTAAATTCGTCGCGCTTTGATGAATGGATGACTGAGCATGGACTAGGCTGGCTGGTAAGCGAGCGGATGGTTGAAACAGTCAGTATCGTCATTGGCGCGGTTATCGTTTATTATTTTGGCCGCATGTTTATCACCTGGGCGATCCGTTACGCGATCCATTCCACTGCCAAGCACCGCTCGTGGCACCGCAAAGATATCGAAAAGCGCGAAAATACGCTGACGCAGCTGATCCGTAGTTTTTGGCGCATCACTATCATTGCCTACATCGCCGCCATGGTCGCCAGTAAGTTATTCTACTTCGACTTGTCACCACTGTTTGCCAGCGCCGGCATCATTGGCGTAGCGCTCGGATTTGGTGCACAATCACTTGTCAAAGATTTTCTGGCCGGCATCTTTATCATCGCTGAAAATCAATATCGCGTCGGCGATATCGTTGATGTCATGGGTGCGAGCGGCACTGTCGAGCGCGTCGGCACCAGGTCAACCGTGCTCCGCGATGCTGATGGTAATGTGCACTACTTACCAAATGGCACCATCCAGCATGTCATCAACAAAACGATGGGGTATAGCATGTCGCGCTTTACCTTGCAGCTTGATCCAAGTACCGACATCAGCCGCGCCGCTGATATCATCAACGAGACCGGCCAGCAATTGAGCAAGGAAAAATCTTGGGACAAGAAAATTATTGAACCGCCAAAATTTGTCTCCGTCGGCGATATCACCGGCCGCTCGGTCGAATTGATCGTTGCCGGTAAGGTCCAGCCATCAGATCAATGGGCGGTTACCTCAGAGATGCGCCGCCGACTCCTCAAAGAATTTGAAAAACAAGAGATCGAGCTAGCTGTCATCCCAACGGCGATAACGCATAAAAAGTAATCATAACTCACTCTGGCGAACTGTCTTGACCCTGTGTCGTCGTACCGCCCGCGCCATTGCCACTACCACTGACGCCCAGCTGATCATCGCTCAACACATCGCTAGCAAACGCCCGCGCACCATCGGCTTTCTTTTCTTCTTGCTTATATTTTTGCAGAAAATCATCCAGCACTTTGCCCGTCACCTCACCCTGCGCCTCAAACATGTCTCGATTATGATTATTGGAATTATCAATCTGCGCTCGATACGGTACATAGTCCGGCCGACTCAAATCCACTCGGAAAGCATCTGACGAGTAATATAAGTGCATCGAGATACCAACGAGCACGATCGACACCACGATCACGCTAATTACCATCGTCGGTAACTTATGCTGCATAATTAACCTGACCATCCGGCGACCGAGTCGCTTGAACTTATCCACGACTGCCTCCGCTCGATAGCTTTACCTTGAGCTGTTCCACCGCCACGCGATAATCCGCCGCCAGTTTACTCATCGTCGTCACCGACTCACTGACCTGTCGACGTGCGTCGCGCGTCTTGATCAGCTGTGCGTAAAATTCGCCCGGTTTGTCGGTACAATCTGTCTTGACCAACGCCGTCAAATTGGACTCATACTCATTGTACTGCTGAGCAAACGCCTTGCGCGCTTCCTCGTAGTCGCGAGCGATCATCACCATCCGCGAGCTATCAATCTGCGCTAGCGCCAAGCGGCTATTTAGTTTGGCGATGAGATTAGTCGAGATCGTGTTATATGCTTGGCCGGCGTTAACCCGCAGCAAGGCGTCGTTATGCTGAATCCGCTGCAATGTTGAACGAATGGACTGGCACTGACTGCGGATCAGATGGAGCGGCGGTGAACTCGGCGCAGTCTGCGCCACAGCAATACCCGACCGTATCATTACGCCGGCCAGACTAATGCCGCACACAAAAAACGCGAGATTACGAAGATATTTCATCTTTTTTATTATCTCGCGTTTTTGCGTTTAGGTCAAACTGCTACTACGACTTCTTGAAATGCTTCTCGGTATCGGCCTTGACCGTACGAGCGGTTCCAGTAACGACATCGCCAACTTTTTGAGCGCCAGCCTTGACTGCTTCAGCGCTGTCTTTGGCGGCAGCTTGGGCTTTTTTGGCGGTCTTGACGGTAGCCGTTTTCAGCTCGCCAGCTTTTTTCTTGATATCAGCACGAGTTTCCTTGCCACTTTTTGGTGCGGTCAAAATACCAGCCGCGAAACCAGCCGCTGCGGCGCCGAGAACTGTTAATACTTTTTTCATATATATCTCCTTGTTTGTTTCTATTAAATTGATATATGGAACAGATGATTATTTTTTGCGAAAGAGTTGCACGACTTCAGTAAATAATTTTACTGGAGACAGCCACTCAGTTGCTTGAGCGATGTTGGACACCGCCGCTTCGGCTTGGTTGACGAGGCGCTTAAGCTTCGTCAGCAGTGAAATTATTACACCGAACAAGACGATAATCGTCACCGAGTGGATAATGATCACTACGGTCATCAGTATAATAACTGTTTGCATGTCTTCCATACCTTTCCTTTGTTACTGTTTATGTTTGTCGTATTGACTGTGGCTATGATAGCATAGGCAGTTTGAAATGTCAATAGCTTAGCGCTCTATTCTATCACTTTGCAGCAATGAGGCCGTCCCGTCGCAGACCATCTAGTGCCGCCGCAAATCGCGGATCATCCTGTAGCTCGGCGGTGATTTCGGCCAGCGACCGACCGTCAACGTATCGACGCAAGATCTCGCCACGCATCTGACGGAGACTGCCAGTGAATTGTGATTGCTTGGTGTAATGACGACTGGCGGACAATTTACCCTTTCCCTGAGATTTGAGCTCACTACCATAGTCCATCAGTGCCCAAAACCACTGACGCGGATTTGCCTGGTCCATCGTCCGCTCGACAATAGGCAGTATGTCACGATCCGCTACCGCCGTCTGGTCCGCAAAGAAATGATTGAGATAGACGGTGCGAATATTGGTCTCAATGAACGGCGTTGGTACTTGGTAAGTATAGTTCATGATAGCACCAGCAGTATTGACGCCAATGCCCGGCAGCTGGACAAGGTCATGAAGGGTGGCCGCCAGAGCACCACCAGTGATAGCTCGCGCTGTTTGGTGAATGTACCGAGCACGGCGGTTATAGCCCAACCCCTGCCACGCGCGGAGCACCTCGGTCAGCTCGGCCGCTGCCAGCGACTCAATGTCTGGAAACTCTGTGGTAAATTCTGTAAACTTCGCCAAGACGCGAGCAACTTGCGTTTGCTGCAACATCAGCTCACTCACCAGCACATAGTACAGGGTTGGCCGGTCACGCCATGGCATTGGCCGGTACAGTTCGCGGCCCTTTTGGTGGATCAGTCCCTGGAATTCATCAGTCGTCATTGCTTTAGTATACGCGAATAAAACTCACAACACCTAATTGTGCTATAATGGCACGGTTATGAAAATATTTTTTAGACGATACATTTCAGAATTTGTCTACGGTGCGGTGGACGGCACAGTCACGACCTTTGCCGTCGTGGCAGCTTCGGCTGGCGCCGGGATTTCCAGCGCGATCATCCTTATCTTGGGGGTTGCAAATTTGATCGCCGATGGTTTTTCAATGGGCGCTAGTGCTTACCTGGCAGCCAGCGCCGAGCACGAAGAATCAGCCCGCGACACCCAAAAGCGAGCATCCCCTAAGATCATTGGTGCAATAACCTTCCTAGCTTTCGTTGTAGTCGGTAGCGTACCGGTATTGCCGTATTTAGTCGACGTCGTTGCAGTCTCAAAAGTACCAGGCACCACCCTGTTTTACGTCAGCTCCGCACTGACGGCGGTGACGTTCCTAGCAATTGGCTTCACCAAGGGTAAAGTTGGCAAGCAATCACCATGGCGAGAAGCAGTTATCACCCTCCTCCTCGGAGCGGTCGCCGCTGGACTGGCGTACTTTGCCGGTGATGTATTGGCGGCGTGGTTGGGCGTTCAGTTATAATCAATAGCGTGTCAGATGCCACCGAGTAATCTTTCCCGGTACGCCCAGGCCTCATCATACGATAGATACGGTACGCTATCTGTTACATTATTGAGAGATCCCTTTGGTAGTTTTTGCGCTTGCGCCATAAAGTATACGGCGGGCCTGCCAAATTTCCCGTAATCCCAATTACGAGGGGCATATTCATCAAGAAACCGTGTTGCAGCAACTGCCACGAACCCGTACTTAGCGTATTTACGACATAAATCCTCACCAAAACAATCTAATTTTGTCACTCCAAAAGATAACACCGACGGCATCATAATATCTAGCGACTGTTTCACAGGGTTTTGTCTTGAGCTAAAGATATTTGCCAAATTATCCCCCTCAAGAGCAAACCCAGCCTGATCATTATACATAAGAACCGTCACCATCGTTTCGTAATCAACCTGTGAGTAATCAGACAAAAAACACTCCCTGCTATCACCAGCCATAGCTTGTTTTATTGCCACGTAAAATTCTTCGGCAGTAACGCGACGTAATTTCTCGTGCATCGTGTGAATTTTATATCATACTATAAAAATATGGTCAAATTTATACACCACACATCAATCGGGCCACCACTTCAACAAAAAATCCCGATAACCCGGCGCGAGTTTGTCGGTAGCTTCAACTTCTGTCCGCGTCAACCAGACTGGTCGCTCCTCACCGCCATCACACGCTCGGTCCGGTAGTTCAATGTTACCGTCAACCGTGGCCGTGTAGCCAAGAATAATTTTATGGTCTCTTACGGTACCGCCCTGTGGATCGCGCACATAAAAATCAGCTGGGGTCGCATCAATTGTAACGCCCAGCTCCTCGCGCAATTCCCGCCTCAATGCCACGTCAGGCGTTTCACCAGCGTCAATATGCCCGCCCGGCAGGCCAAAACCATCATCGTGCGGATAATACATCACTAGCGCACGCTTGCCATCACTACTATACAACGCTACTTTTACACTAACTTCGTGTCGATCATACATCAATGTCACTATACCAAACCTAGACCCCGACCGACAAGTAACTTCACTTACCTCGTCTGTTTTTTAGCTATTTGCTCAAAGACACCATCGCCCAAGAGATGCCGTGCGTAGAAGAGAACTCTCGCCAATTTACCAACAAGATACCGACGTCGTGGATGCTTACTCTCAATAACTGTTGCTACTGTATACGCGACCACGCTAGGCGGTGACATGGTCCTATATGACTGAGATAAGTTGTGCGATATTGCCTTTGCCACGCCGCTATAGGCCCCATTTGACGAATAACGAGTAAGCGGCTCTTCAGCTAATTTGTAGAAATTTGTAGCGATCAAGCCAGGCTCAACTATCACAAGCTTGATGTTGTATTCCTGCAGCTCTAGCCGCAAGCTATCGGAAAACCCCTCGATAGCGTGCTTTGAAGCATGATACCAGGCACCGAGCGGAAAATACACTCTGCCTCCAACCGATGACATATTAATAATCAAGCCCGAGCCCGCCTCTCTCATGCTAGGCAGCACAAGCTGCGTCAGCCTAGCCAACCCAAATACATTCACCTCAAACTGCCTGCGGGCCTGTTCAATTGGAACGTCCTCTACCGCCCCCAGTAATCCATAGCCAGCATTATTGATAAGTACATCTATTCTTCCCTGCTCGTCACAAATCTTTTTTACCGCAGCCTCAAGTGATTTTTCATCTTTCATATCACCTGGTATTGGCCGAAGGCCTTTAATTTCTTGAAGCACCTCACTATTTCGAGCAAATCCGTACACTATGTGGCCTTTCTGCAAAAGCAGCTCGGCGGTCGCTCTTCCGATACCGCTGGATGCTCCAGTAATTAACACTACTTTATGATTTGAATTATACTTTTTTCTACTCATAATAGTAGTATAATCTATGGAGTATACTCTATAGTCAATAGGTAATAATGAGGGAGGTTTTACCATGCTAATTCATCAACTTTCCAAAAAATCTGGTGTTTCTATTGATACCATTCGTTACTATACAAAACTCGGTATTTTACCGGTAACACAACGTCCTGCTGGAAGCCGCAGTTATTCAGACTACGACGAGAGTGCACTCGAGTACCTCACGGAGATACGCCTCGCTAAATCAGCAGGCTTTACGCTGATGGAGATCAAGCAATACATCAAGGAATGGAATGACGGCCAGATTACACCCGATACGGCTATTGATATATTGCATAAAAAGATTGCGATGGTACGAAAGAAAAAGTCTGAGCTTGATGCAATAGAAGCGATATTAAAAAGCAAAATAACACAGCTCCATTCCTAGCTACATTGCCATAATTGAGCATCTGCTACCTACTTTGGGAGGCTACTACAGTCCCAACTCCTTTATCTGCGCTGAATCAACCGTTGATGGCGAATCCATCATCACGTCAACGCCCGAGCCGTTCTTTGGAAAGGCCAAGGTTTCGCGGACGTTCGTTTCGTTAATGAGCTCCATGAGGATGCGGTCGACGCCAAAGGCACAGCCAGCGTGCGGCGGTGCACCGTATTTGAAGGCGTTGAGCATAGCACCAAACTTTTCCTCGACGTAGCTTTCACTAAAGCCAAGTAGGTCAAATACTTTGTACAGCACCGCCGGGTTGTGGTTGCGCACGCCACCGGAGCAAATTTCGTAGCCGTTCATCACCATGTCGAATTGGTCAGCCACGATGGCCAGTTTTTCGGCATCGGTCGTCGCCGATTCCAGCACCTCTAGTCCGCCCTTTGGCATACCGAATGGGTTATGACCAAAATCAAGTTTCTTGTCATGGTCGTCCCATTCATAGAATGGAAAGTCGATAATCCAAGCCAGGGCTACCTCATCCGATTTTTTCAGGTCGAAGTGAGCAGCAAATTCGTTTCGCAGGCGACCAAGCACAGTGTTAACGACTGGGCGAGTGTCGGCACCGAAGAATATAACATCACCATCCTCAGGATTCATCTTCTCTATAAGTAATCTATGTTCTTCGTCCGACAAGTATTTTGCCACTGGCGAAATCGCATCATAGCCATAAAAGTTACTACCAACAACCGGGATCGTATAACCCTGCGCCTCGTCTGCATTTTTGATTGTCACGTACTTGATGTAAGCCAAACCGCCCGCCCCTTCACTTTTGGCAATGTCAGTAAACTGGTCGATTTGCTTGCGGCTCAAACTAGCGCCGTTTTTCACGCAAATCGCCTTGATGCACTCAGCGTTTTTGAACACGCCAAACTCGGTATTGGCGAACACGTCGGTCAGCTTAATCAGTTCCATGCCAAAACGCAAATCCGGCTTGTCCGAGCCGTAGGTCTCCATGGCGTCGCGGTAAGAAATCCGCGGAATTGGACTACCGTCACCAACCGCGAGACCGCTCAAGTCCAGCAACTTTTTGCCAGCAAACTCAGTCGCTAGCTGCCGCATCAATGGCTCGACTTCCCGGCGAACCACCTCACCGTCTTCAACAAAGCTCATCTCCAGGTCTAGCTGATAAAACTCACCGTACAGTCGATCAGCTCGCGGATCTTCATCGCGGAAACACGCCGCCAGCTGGTAATACCGCGGCACGCCGCCAACCATCAGCAGCTGCTTGAACTGCTGGGGTGCTTGCGGCAAAGCGTAAAACTTATTTTCCTGCAAACGGCTCGGAATGAGGAAATCACGCGCGCCCTCGGGGCTGGAATTTGCCAAAATCGGCGTCTGAATCTCGATGAAGTCGCGGTCGTCCATATACTGATGCATCCGGCGGTACATTTCAGCGCGTTTTTTCAGCATCTCCTGCATCTTCGGCCGGCGCAAGTCGAGATAGCGATATTTGAAACGCAAATCCTCACCCGCCTGGTTTTCTTCGGCAAATGGTTGGATCGGCAAGGTTTCAGCTCGGTTGAGAATTTCCAGATTTTCCACCACAATTTCCACATTACCACTGGCAATATTTGGATTTTTCAAACCTTCGCCACGCTCCGTCACCACGCCGCTAGCACGAACGACAAACTCATCACGCAGGCTTTCCGCCAGACGAAACGCTTCCGCCTGCTCGGGATTAATCACCAACTGTACCAAGCCGGTATGGTCACGCATGTCAATAAAAATCAGCCCGCCGTGATCGCGCCGGGAATGCACCCAGCCAGCCACTGTCATCATTTCCCCAACACTATCAGGGGTATGTATCGCCAAAACTCTCTTTTTCATATCTGTTATTATAGCATATTGATGTGTTTTTTCGCCTTCGGCGTCACCCGCCGACCACGCGGCGTACGCTCAATAAAGCCAATTTGTAGCAAATACGGCTCATAAAAATCCTCAATCGTCGTCGCTTCGTCACCTGTCAGCGCAGCAATGGTCGTCAGCCCCACCGGATTATCACCATAATTTTCCAGAATTGACTGTAGTAAATTGCGGTCGGCTGGGTCCAATCCCAGCTCGTCCACTTCCAACATTTCCAAGGCGCTCGTTGTCGTTTTCACATCAATTATCCCATCACCGTTGACGTCAGCGTAGTCGCGTACGCGCTTGAGTAGGCGGTTAGCGATGCGCGGTGTCAAGCGGGCTCGTGTTGACAACAAGTTCGCCGCTTCATGCCGAATCGACGATTCCAGGATGGCTGCACTCCGCGTCACAATTTTAGCAATGTCCTCTGGCTCGTAAAATTCCAAGCGGTAAATATGTCCAAACCGATCGCGCAGCGGCGCCGCCAGACTGCCTGTCCGCGTCGTCGCACCAATCACCGTAAACCGCGGCAGATCCAACCGAATTGACCGAGCTGCCGGGCCCTTGCCGATGACGATATCCAGCTTGAAATCTTCCATCGCCGAATATAAAATCTCTTCCACCGCCCGGCCGAGCCGATGAATCTCATCAATGAACAAAATATCGCCGTCTGCCAAATTGGTCAAAATTGACGCCAAGTCGCCGGCTTTCTCAATGGCCGGGCCGCTAGTGATGCGTAAGTTTGTCCCCATCTCATTAGCGATCACCGTCGCCATCGTCGTCTTACCCAGCCCTGGCGGACCGTAAAGCAGCACATGATCCAGCGGCTCGCTACGCTTCTTTGCCGCTTCAATTGCCAAGCACAAATTACGCTTCAACCGCTCCTGACCAACATACTCACTAAAACTCTGCGGGCGCAGACTGACTTCAATCCGCTGCTCCTCGGCGTCATCGTGCGGACTAGTATCGACTATTCTTTGAATTGCCATAAACTAATTATATCATCCACAGCGGAGCGCACTAATCTCTCGTAAGCCGACTACGCAGCGCCTGCATAATTTCACAAAACATCTCGTCGCTCACCGTGTGTACTGCATCCTCTAAATGCCGCGGCCATTTTGGATCAGGAAATTCCTCACCAGCAAAGGTGGTTCCACCGAGATAGCGCGGATACAAATGCCAGTGCACGTGCGTTGGCCGACCAGCCTTCACTGCATTATTCATCAGGCATTCCCAGTTACACACATCGGCGCCAAACGCTGCTTTGACTGCCTGCTCAATTTGACGAATCACCTGATGCAGCTCCGTCCAATCTACCTCATCCAGCTCCGACAATGTCTGCTTGTGCTGGCGCAGAGTGATAAATGACTTACCCAAATAGCACTGATTCTTGTCAAGCACCGCCACCCAACGTTCAGTCTGCAATATGACATTGTCGTCAGCCGCCGTCTGACCAACGAGCAGCGGACAGATTCCACATTCTTTCTTTGTCGCGCATGTATTCATGATGCCTCCTAGTATGAATTATACCACTTGGCGAGGAGTGTCTGTCCACAATCCGTACCATATTATTGCATAATTATAAATTATATTTTATAATTGTTATCGTTATGAGCGAAAAGAGCAGCATGTCGACTAGTGATAAACCGAAAGAACTGCCATTACGAGTAAGAGTTCCGTGTGTAATACTAGGCGGGATAATAGGAGGGGTGACGGGTTTTGTGGGTTATAACCATATAGCTCATCGTAGCCCTAAACCTCAACCTGCAACTGCAACCGCAATAATAACCGAAACCGTTCAGCCGGCTGAGCCGCTAGAGACACAGGGGCCATTTAGCCTGCCTGATATTCAACCTGTTATTATCACCGACTCCTCAACAACAGAACAACATGTTGCCGAAGTAAGCAAACGCGCAAGAGCAGAACTTGATAGAGCCGAAGACATCCTAGCTACCACCATGGACGTCTCCAAGAGCACCGTTTATGAAGCAGTAACCATGCCAATGGATGAACAGCCAATTGATCCAGAAACAAAAAAGCCCTGCCCCCCTGTCGAAAAGATACGAGAAGTAGCCAATAAAATCCCCTCCCTCGGCGGTACAGCGATTCGCTATTTTATCCTGCCACCTCATTTATGCAACAACAATCAGTTCGGCGCCTACGCCCAATATCACACACGAGACATCGTCACAAGATCAGACAATATGAATATCATCAACTCTGGCGTTATTATGCACGAAGCCGGACATTTGTTTGGACTGCCACACGTAAGAAGGTTGAGAATTGAACACCCAGACCTAAAAGATGAGGAATGGCATAATATCAAACCAGAAGATTACGATATTACCAATGATTTGCGAAATGGTTACGGTCAATTCCCTATGCAAGCAAATGGCAGCATCGATCCAGCATCCGGGAAAACAAGTGTCATGGGCTATCATTACGAAATTAACAGCTGGTGTCTTACGCATGGAAGTTGTACTCACGTCTATAATGGACCCGAAAGAAACAAGCTCGACGGTGAAAAATTCCCGATCCGTGACGTTGACCCAGCAACATTGCGAGAGACTCCCGTTGACCTCGTAGTGTCTCCTGAGGCGCGCAATATTCAAGGTATCCGCGTTCCTGTGCCAGAAGATCATCCAATCCGCCACATTCGTGGCTGCGAGTCAGTCACCCATATTATCATTGGCGTTGATCACTTATATTATTCGGCCATCAACGGTAGCCCAGGCTTCACAACGTATGTTGTTGCCGTTGATCAGGACGATAACCTCATTGAGATAGACGCACCGAAATTTGAAGAGTTGGCGTACTCGCCAACAGTATCAGATGAATTATTTGGTGAAAAACCGCAATATATCTACAATGATAGTATGCTAGGCATCAGCGTTACCGCACGGCTTGTCAATAAGCAGGCTGTGCTGCGTATGACAGCGTTTAAGTGATAAGATCACTTCTTCAGCGCCTCGGTCACCCGCTGTGCCGTCGGCAGATTGACATCGATATTTTCCAGCGCCTTCGTGGCGTCAGCCAAGGTGTAGCCCAGCGCCATCAGCGCCTCTAACGCTTCGTCGGAAGTATTCAATTCAGTTTGGACTGGCGCGGCCGCTCGGCCGTACTGCGTCGGTAGGCCAACTTTATCGCTCAAATCAACCACCACGCGCTCAGCGGTTTTTTTGCCGACACCAGCAGCTTTTTGCACAAACGCACTGTCAGCGTTGGCAATGGCATTGCGTACGTGCTCTGCATCACCGAGGCTGAGAATTGCCAACGCTGCTTTCGGACCGACACCCTGAACCGTGATGAGCATTTCAAACAGCTTCTTTGCCGCCAGACTCGAAAAACCGAATAGCTCCTCCGCCTGCTCGCGCACATGATGATAGGTGTAAAACTTAGCGTCTTGACTGAGCGCCACCGCCTCGAAATCACCAGCCGACACGCTCACTTCATAACCGACGCCGTGAACGTCAATCACGATGCTGCCCGCGCCAAACTTTTCAGCGATCGTACCAGAGAGATGGGCGATCACGGTCGTCTGTCTCCGCCGCCCGGAGGATTGGTTGGGCCGGGCGAGGTGCCGCCACTGCCACCACCCGAACCGCCACCGCTGCCACCGCCACTGCCATTACCGCCACCTGGATTTTGATCGTCATCACCGGTACTGCCACACGACGCAGTCTTTCGCGAATGTTTCGTCGCATCAAATTTGTCTTCGCTGATGGTGATGAGCCGCTTGGTGGCTAGGTCACAGACAGTGATCTGCTTAGTGGTGGACGTTTGCCGACAATCAGCAGCGTTCTTGGAATATTTAGCGGCATCAAATTGATCTTCAAAAATTGACTCCATTTGCTTGGTGGCGAGGTTACACACCTCAATCTTTGGCTTGGTCTGATCACATTTCTCGGTCGGGAGGGCGTTTGAAAGGAAGTATTCTTTGTAAGCACCGGGGCTGGAATCGTCAGCCAGACCACCGTTGCTACTACACACACTCCGCTGGACAACGCCGTTTGGCACATCAAAACCAGTTTTCGCGCCCGCCAGCAGCTTGGTCATTGTCGCCCGCCAAATTGGTGCTGCCACATCCGAGCCACCGCTGTTCATGACTTTATTGTTGTTATTGCCGACCCACACGCCGACAGCATATTGCGGCGTATAGCCAATCGTCCAGGCATCGCGGTTATCATTGGTGGTACCCGTCTTGACAGCGACCGTTTTACCGCCCACCGTCAGGCTACTACCAAACATCCCTGCCCGCGCGGCATTGTCCGACAGGATGCTAGAGATGAGATAGGCACCGCTCTGGCTGATAGCTTGGCGTGTGTTCGCTGCTTTCCACGAAACGTTTTTGTTGAATTTGTCCTTGACTTCGGTGATAAGATTGAGCGATTCGTACTGCGTACCGCCATTGGCAAAGGCCGCGTAGGCGTTAGTCATCTCGCTCAGGCGCACCTCGGCCGAACCAAGCGCCAGTGACAATCCGTAATTTTTGTTTTCATCAAGGGTGCTAATGCCGAGTTTCTTAGCGGCTTGGATGGAACGATTGATGCCGTACTTTTGCATGATCAGAACGCTCGGTATGTTCAGCGACCAGCTGAGCGACTTGCGCGTCGTCACCTTGCCGTTCCAGCGACGGGTGGCATTGTACGGTACGTAGCCATTAAAGTCGGTTAATTTATCATCAAAAACTGTCGCCGGCGTAATGATGCCGTCAGCCATCGCCTGCGCATAATACAGCGGCTTGAAGCTCGAGCCAGGCTGACGCGGCGTGGTCACCATGTTGACCTTACCCCACTCGGCATTATTGTAATCAGCGCTGCCGACCAGTGCCCGCACCTCGCCGGTTTTTGGATCAATGACGATACCACTGGCGTTAGTGCCACCGAGGCGATTGATTTGCTTCATTTGTTTGGCGATATTTTCTTGGAGGAGATGCTGGGTGTCGAGATTCAGCGAGGTCTTGACGCGGTAGCCCGAGCGCATAACTTTTTCGTAACCGTATTTGTCACTGAGCTGTTTGATGACCATCTCGGCAAAATGCGGTGCTTCGGAATTTGTGTGAGCCGCACCGCCGCCAGTATATGCCAGCTGTGTGGCTTCTGCCTGCCGCTTCTGCTCCTCGGTGATAAAGCCTTCAGTCTGCATTCGACCGAGCACCGTCTTTTGGCGCTGCTTGGCGTATTCGGCATTACCGCTGATCGGCGAATAGCGACTTGGTGCCGGCAGCACGCCAACTAGCATGCTACTCTCAGCCAGTGTCAAATCCTTCGGCGATTTATTGAAATACACCTTGGCCGCCTCCTCAATACCAAAGGCGTTTTCACCAAAGTACACCGAGTTGAGGTACATCATCAAGATCTGCTCTTTGCTATAATTTTGCTCGATGGCGATGGCCATAAATAACTCTTGGTATTTGCGCATAAAGCTGTGTTCATTGCTGAGTAAATTATTCTTAACCAACTGTTGCGTCAAGGTCGACCCACCACCATGCCGAGTAATCGCTGCCCGGAAAATACTGAAGATATTAAAGCCGCTGTGCTTATAAAAATCCTTATCCTCGCTAGCGATCAGCGCCTTTTTCATATTCTCAGAGATATCGTTAAGCTGCACCAAGTTCCGCCGCTCGGCATTGCCAACGCTATAAATCACCTTATCCTTGGCGTCGGTCAGCACGATACCGGTATTGTTGCGGTTCATCAGCCGCTCCTGATCAGCGATGTCGCGCGCATAGTAAAGATAGCTGGCAATCGGCACGATGATCAAAAACAGTAGAATCGGCAGCAGACACACCATAATTTTTTTCGGCCGGCTCAGCCGCCAAAACCACAAAAAGTGTTTGTGTTGACGCGGTAATTTACCGGATTTCGCCTTGACTTGACCGAGATTGGCATACCGACCCATGTGCGGCGGCTGCTTCTTTATCGGAGCTCGTTTTCCCTTGCCTAATTGCACCATGTATCAATTATACCACGCTGGGGCGCGTCATCGCTGCGTGGGTGATGGCCGCCGCCAGCGCATCGGCGCAGTCATCTGGTTTTGGTGCTTGGCTGAGGCCTAAGTTGAGGCGCACCATTTCCTGAATCTGCTTTTTGTCAGCCTTGCCGTAGCCAGTCAGCGTCTGTTTGATCTGTAGCGGTGTGTATTCACTGATCACGAGGCCTGCCTTGTGTCCAGTCAGCATGGCCACGCCACGAGCATGGGCCACAGAAATAGCAGTGGTGACATTACGCGCAAAAAACAACTTTTCAATTGACATCACCTCAGGTCTGGTCTCAGCGATGATCTCCGTCAGGCCATCAAAAATCTCCGCCAGCCGCTCGTCCAGTGGCGTGTGCGCTGGCGTCTTGATCACACCAGCCGTCACCAGCCGGTAGCCGCCCCGCTTCGTGTCAATCACACCAAAGCCCAAGATACCAGTCCCCGGATCAATGCCAATAATTCTCATGCGTTTATTATAGCACCCGGCCGGTGACAATAATTAATGCGAGGGCCACCTCGACGAGCTACTCACCAAATTATCGCTTGCCGCGCGTGATGGCGTGTTTTAGCCAGGCAGCAGCTCGGCCGATTTCCCAGCGCCACTGCCAGCCAGCATAGCCAACCGCCAGCAGGCTGACGCCGCCGAGCACCCACCAGCCCCACATCGCACCCGTCACCTGCTTGACCTGCTCCGGCGCAAAGCCAGTTTTCGGTGCAGTAGCCAGCGCGACCTTGCGGCAGCGGCGGGTCTTTGGATTGCGCTCAAATCCTTCTGGACAATCTTTTAGGATGTCATCGGCGGCAGCGATTTTCTTGCAGCGGCCAGTTGCTGGGTTACGAAATTGACCATCAGGACATGGCTTTAACACTTTGGCGGCGGCTGAGGCGATTGAGCGACAGCGACCCGTCGCCTCGCTGCGATAATACCCTTCTTTACACGGCGTTACAGTCTTTGCTGCTTCGATTTTCCGACAGCGACGCGTTTCAGGATGCCGATATTGACCAATTGGACACGGCGCTAACACATCAGGCACAGCAGGTGGCACCGAAATCTTCACACATTTACCCAGTGCGTTACGCTCATAGCCATTCTGGCAGTCCGCATATTCCTTAAACACATTGGCAGCATTTTCAGTCACCGCAAACGTTTGCTTCCATTCCCCGTTAAATAAACTCCACGACGAGTCTTTGGCTAGACCGGCAAACGACGTCTGGTCAATTTCATTGCCGCTCTCGTCCAGCGCGTACACTTCACCGCCACCAGTTTTTGTTAATTTGAGGTTTGTCTCTGCCAGCCGAATGACATGCAGTGCCCCGGCCGCCAGCTCAATACTCCTGAACGTGTGCGTTGTGTCCTTATTCTTGCCTCGACCTTTCACGAGAATGGTGCAGCCCGTAAGGTCGAGATCGCTGATCCCGGCGTTAATAATCTCGATAAACGGCGCGTCGACATTGGTCGCGATCTCATGTAATTTCAAGCCACTGCAGCGATTGATCGGTGGCGCCGGATCAACTGGCGGACGCGGTTCATCAGGCTCAGTACACGCCGGCAGTTCACGCAGGCGCGGCGCCTCGCCGACCGAAAAATCGCTAGCGTTATTATTCGTATCAGTCACCACGCCATTTATTTGGCAGCGCCAGGCGTGTAGCTTATCGTCCAGATTGATCGGGCTGCCTTCGCGCTCTGACGCCGCGCCCCAACCAACCAGATCCGACACCTGCCCATCACTCATCACCAATTTGACAGAACCGCCGGTTTTTGCCAGTACTTTCTTGCTATCAAACCGCAGGTCAGCCTGCTCATCGGTTAGCCGGCTATCACCGACCACCAACGCCCCGCCCGCCGGCACCATTAGGTCAGTCGATATTGTTTTAAGCACTGTCACATGCCCCTTTTGGTTAACATACTGCAGCGTCCAGCCAGCGATATTGACTGGCCCTGGCGACGGATTGTAGAGTTCGACGTACGCGCCGCGCGCTGTATCGAGGCCAATTTTAGTGATCAAGAGTTTAGCCGATGTACGAGCCGCAGCTGGTGGTGCAGGAGGTTCGGAAGGCGTTGGCTTGGCCGGTGCGGGTGTCGATGGAGTCGTGGTCGGCGTTGACGGAGCGGGCGTAGACGTAGACGTACCGCCAGAAGCTGTGTCCGGCGTGGTCGCTACTGGGGCTAGTGGCTTGGTCGGAGCTGCCGAGCTGGGTACTGGATTGGCTGGACGCGGCGCGGGCGTATCCGTTGGCGCAACCGATGTCGAGCCACCAGCAGGAGGTGCAGCCTCTGGCGGGGAGTCGCTTGCAAACGCCACCACCGGCTGAAACACCAGCGCAATTATCGTTGACATAAGTAGTAGGCGGGTCAAAACCTTCATTGTGAACTCCCTGCTTGGCTTATGTTGACTGATTATATTGTAAAAGAAATTCCTCCGAAACGCAAAAGAGCGCCGTCGGGGGCGCTCAATACATAGTCGATGTATAGCCTGAGCGAAGATTACTCCGCGGTGATGTCGGCATTGGTGTGCACATTCACCACGTCGTCCAGGTCATCCAGTGCATCAACCACCTTCATCAATTTCTGTGCGGTTTCCGTATCAGCAATCTCGACCGGCGTATTGGCGATGTAGCGCAGCTCGGCGTCTTTTACTTTCAATCCCTGCTCTACTAATTTATTCCTGACACTCGCCAAATCTTTCAGCTCCGTGTAAACAATAATCTCACCGTCTTCCTCAACCGCATCTTCAGCGCCAGCATCTAACACTTGCAGGAGCAATTCTTCGCCCGTACCCTCCACGGTGATTACGCCCTTGCGGGTGAATTGAAATGCCACACTGCCAGCGTCAGCGATTCGCCCGCCGTTTTTGACTAGTGCCGTCTTCACTTCTGGCAAAGTACGATTGCGATTGTCAGTTGCTGTTTCGATGATGATGCCGACGCCGCCCGGACCATAGCCCTCATAGGTAATTTCTTCCAGCGCTGCTGCGCTTTTGTCAGCCACGCGGTCAATCGCCCGCTGGATATTAGCGCTTGGCATATTGGCAGCCTTGGCTTTTTCAATGGCCATTGCCAAACTTGCATTTAATGTCGGATCAGTGCCGCCGCGCGCCGCGATTGCAATTTGGTTACCCAACTTCGTGAAAATCGCACCACGCTTCGCATCAACAATCGCTTTCTGCCGGTGCGTCGTCGCCCATTTACTGTGTCCTGCCATGTGTCTATGCCTCCAGAAAATTCGTTTCTTTTAGTATAGCAGAAAACGGGCGAGGGGTTAACTATTGAGCCGGTCAGTAGTGTTTTCTGGAAAGGTAAAGCCGCCGCAATCTGATTCTATGCGCACCTCCCTGATATATACCCCGTCGTAATAGCTTCCTTCATCGACACGTACCCTATATCGAGGAGAGATAATGCCCCCACGAACATACGGCCCCAACGTCCCTCTTATATACCCCTCAATCATGCCCTTGTCTTGCTCCAAAATACCCGGCGGAAACTGTAGAGCAGCACGCCGGCGACTCCCCGACAAAGCTTCACAATCATTTGTGGCATATGCTACAGGAGACGCCTCACTTAATTTCGCTGCCCAGGGAGTCGCCTCCTCACACTCAAGGTCTGCATTGATCCGCAGAATATCTTTTCTCTGTTGAGAATTCCTTTCGGCAATAGCTATCACAAAATCCGATAACTGTATGTCATCAGGCGTCAGCTTGCCTCGCTCCTGCCGCTCGTCAAAGTCACTAATAAATTGGCGTAATGTCTCATCACTAGCCTTATCAGCTGCAACGAGGGGCGCCATCACCTCGCCCATGAGTTTCGAACTGTCTTCTTTAATTAGGGCTAGTTTCTGGGCATATGCCCGGGCATCCTCCGTCGATTCCTTAATTTGCTGCAGCCGCACAGATGTTGCCTCTCTAATTCTCCTGCACCGCTCGTCAAACTCATCCCTGGCTTGTCTGATTTGTTCTGCTTCGTCAGCCAAAATTTCCTCACGTTGCCGTTGAGTACCCGGCTTGGTATTACCTTTCTTGTTGTTGTATTCCCGATATACGTCGTTCATTGCAGTAACTGTTCGGCGAAGATCATCAAATGTCATCGGAGCAGCCACCTCCTGTTCTCTCTGCGCCTCATCACCCTGTGCATCCTCATGAGCTTCAATCTCATCAGACTGTTGCTCACCATCATTAGTCGATGCGGCCGCCAGCCCCTCCCATGGACCCGTCAAGCCCCGGCCTTGATTACTGCTATCTCCACCTACTCTTTCTTTGCCCATTTCATTCCTCCAAACAAAATAACGTTTAGTACTCACCAGCCGCTGCCCGAGCGAGGGCCAAAACCTGAACCCGCGCTCACTCACCCCGAGGGATTAGCTGAATGAACCCATGGTAGTACATCCATCAGGTTTCCTCAAGTATGAGCGGGATCAGTAGCCTGCCATAGTCGTCCACGCTACTCAACCACATTACTCTCGCGCAGCCGCAGCCCGGTCTGTCGCCGCATCCACCACATTGCCCCGATAATGATGAGGTAGGTAATGATTACCCACGGCCAGCTCAAGTTCACCTCCAGCTGCGCCCAGTCCAGCCCTGCCAGCCACGTGGCGACGCCGACCATATACTGGAGCAGCCACGTTGTCGGCGCGGCGATGAGCCCGGCCACCACCGGCACATCTACGCACACGCCAACCACAAAGGTCAGCAGCATTGCCAGCGGCACCAATGGCAGAATGAGCACATTCGCGATCAGCGCCACGTTACTGATCACGCCAAACGACGCCACCAAGAGCGGTAATGTCATGATCTGGGCCGACACCGTCTCGCCGATAATCTGCCGGATCACCCCGGGCGACTTCGTACCAAAAAAGTATCGCTGCAGCAGCGGCGCCAGGATAATCACCCCACTAAACGCCGCGAAGCTCAATTGCCAGCCGAGATCGTTCCAGCCAAACTGCGGATTGATAAGTAGCGTCATCGCCGCAGCGACCGGTAGCAGCACCAGCGGATGAATCGTCCGGCCATAATACCACGCGGCTAGGCTGAGGCCCGCCACCAGCCCGGCCCGCGACATGCTCGGACTGAGGCCGGTCATCGCCATAAAGCCAATGATCATCGCGCCGGCACTTAGCGCTGCCAGATATTTCGACACCCGAACGAACAGCCGCCGTGCCAGCCGCACCAAAATCGTTAAGTTATAGCCGCTGGCCACGATAACGTGCGTCAAACCCGCAACCTGCAGCGCCGTCATCAATTCCAGCGGTAATGCCCGCCGTAAACCCATCAAGAACCCGAGGCCCAGCGCCGCCTCCGACTCCGGCACGTACCGTCGCACCCGCTCCGCAAACCAGTCACGGACGCCCACCGCCACGTCGCCCGGCTGCTCGCGCGTCACTTGCTCGACCGCTGCCCTGGACATCCGCGCCGCAAACGCCCCGAACCCATCAATTAGCGTACCCCGAACGGTGACCACGTCGCTACGTTTCATCGCCTGACTATGCCTCGTCACCACCCAAACACTACCAGGTAGCCGCCGATCATTACTCACGATATCGCCCAGCCGCAACACTGTCTGCCCCTTTTTATCAACATCAGGGTCTTCCAGCACCCGCCCGCTCAGCCGCACCGTTTGGCCGAACAGCGTTTGATAGTGCTCCAGTCCAATCTGCCCCAAACTGCCTCGCCACAGCCCAACCAGCACTCCGCCGACTAGAGCCACTATGACCAGCCAGCGCCGCGCCCCGACGAGCGACGCTAGGGCCAATACCATTCCCGCCACTAACCACATCCAGCCAGCAAACAACCCGTACGGCGCTTGCATCACGCCGATAACGCCGATGACGATGCCGACACCAGCCGCCGCCAACAGCCACGACACATGCAAACGCTGAGTGAGGCCGAGAGACTTCATATAGTTAGTATACGCGAAGTGCGGCCAGACTTACATCAAATCACCTGATAATGAATACGCGAATTAAAAAATCCTAGTTCTGAACTAGGATTATTCTCCACTTGGAGGGCCCACCGGGGCTTGAACCCGGGACACCCTGCTTAAAAGGCAGGTGCTCTAACCAACTGAGCTATGGGCCCGCACATGACGCGCAGCGCAACGAAGCGAGGACGCGACTTCTCACATTTTATCACAGAGAAGCGGCATTTTCAACGCTTTGTTTTCTTGGAGGCGGGCGCCTTGGCCTTGAGTGGCACACTCATATCAAGCAGCCCCGCTACCAGCCCAACGGTCGCCGCATAGCGCCACCAGTCGCTCAGCAATTTGTATGTCTTCATCGCCTCCGCATCCAAGCTCATAAACTTGCCCAGTGGCCGCACCAGCATCGCCGCTGCTAGCACGCCGACTAGCACTGCCGAGATTAGCCGCAGTAACTTGCCAGGCCCCTTTGGCCCAGTAACTAATAATAGCACCAGCGGCCCCACCGTCAAGATAATCGTCGCCACGACACCATTCGGTAGCCCTGCTACGTTACTGACGCCCAGCCCGCCGATCACCCCGGCCAGCCACTCCGCCCACAATTCCGCCAGCAGTGCGCTGGCCGCCAGTGACAGCGCCAACACGCCAAATCGCCGATTCAACACGAACACTAGTGCCGTCACCGCCACGGCCACGCCGCCAAACAACAACACCATGCTCATCGCTGCGCCCCCGCACTAAACCGCGCAGTGACGCCCGGCTTGATACCATGCTCCTTGGCACTACCCGCCGGCAGCTCTAACACGTACCGCGCCGGAACTGGCGTGTGATATACCTCATGCGGCTCATTGTCAGGCCAGACATCACGCTTGACGTGCACGACCTTTTTCTTGGCATCTAGCCAGATAATATCAATCGGGACGCGCATACCCTTCATCCAAATTGGTATATCACCGTCTTTCTCGGCCACGAACAACATCCCCTCGCTCTTACCCAGCTCCTGCCAACCGCCCAAGCCTCGCGCCCGCGTCTCGTCCGTATCAGCGACCTCCACTCGAAATGTACCCTTGCCGATGTCAACAGTCGTGTACGTTTTATTCATCTGGCGCGCCACCGCCCATACGCCGTAGCCGATCCCGGCCAACACGCCGAGCACGATCACCCAAACGATGATCCGCTGCACTATCGACACCGACTTCGCATTCATACTCCCATTATAGCAAGTTTATCTTCAGGCGCCGACTTTATCTTTTTTGTTACCGCGCTTGGCGTTGCGATTAATATAATCAATAATCCGACCAGCCACATTGCGGCCCGTCACCTTTTCGATGCCAAATCCTGGGCTGGCGTTCACTTCCAACACCAACGCGCCACGACTTGAGCGCATAAAATCAACGCCGGCTACCACCAAGCCCATCGCCTTGGCGGCTTTGACGCACATTTTTTGCTCATCAGGCGTCAACTTGATAGCCGTCCCCTCGCCACCTTTGTGTAAATTACTGCGAAAATCATCATCCAAGCTCTGCCGCTTCATACTGGCCACCACTTGACTACCGACCACAAACGCCCGAATATCGGTGCCGGCCGACTCTTTGATAAATTCCTGCAATAGCACGTTTGTGCCGTCAGAATTGCTGAGATAAAACGCCTGCATGACCGACTTGGCGGCCTTGATCGTCTCCGCCAGCACTACACCGTTGCCATGCGTGCCGCGCGCCAACTTGATGATCGCTGGCGTACCGCCAATCTCGTCTAGTAGCACGTCAATATCGGTTTCGTTGCGTGAGAACACTGTCTTTGGAATTGCTACGCCAGCCCGCGCTAGTAACTGCGTCGAGCGCAGTTTATCCCGCGCCCGCGTAATGGCGATTGACCGATTCATAAAAAACGCCTGCGGATTCGCCATCTCCAGCTGTCGCAATACCGCCGTCCCGTAGCGCGTCATATAACTAGCAATCCGCGGGATGAACACATCGAAATTATCAACCTCCTTACCGCGATAAATAACCTTCGGATGCTGCTCGTCAATTGACACGTAGCAGTTTTTATACTTGATAACCTTAATTTGATGACCGCGTTTTTCGGCCTCTTCTCTGAGGCGGAGGGTGGAGTAGTTAATATTACCGTTACTGAGGATTGCAATTTTCATGACTACTTATCCTTTGGCTTATGGTATTTTTTATAAAATTTGTGGGGATTCTTTGCCAGCTCCTTATTCAGTACTTTGTTATCGGTAGCATATTTGTATCGATGCGCCGCATCACCCTCACGCACATCAACCAAGAACTTGCCCGCAACAGTACGACGTCCTATTAGAACTGGGTAGAGATTACCAGAACGATCCGAGAGGTTAAATAGTGCTTTAATTTTACGCCCCTTGATAGTCACGGTAAAATGTGTTCTATAGCGAATTTGCTCATGTCCAGATGAGCTGCGTACCATTGCTACAGTGAAATCCGTTCGCTTGAAAATCTTCCCGTTATAGTAAGGCGAGCCTTTGCCGAATAGGGCAAACTTTAACACACCATCTTTATCAACACGAATATTGCTCGCCCATACCGATGAGCTGTCTGCACCAGTATCAACTTTGGCCGATATGCCAATAGCCCGCCGACCAAAATCAACACGGACATTTCGTCCAATAACCTGCCTAGCCAACATCAATACCTACCATTTCTAGAAGCATCTCACTATATTTTCTCACTTTCTCATCCTGAAACGCACCAGAGGAAACCTGCGGTGCATTATTGACCTCCAGCAAATACGACTTATTGTTGGTACTGTCAAACATCACGTCAACACCCGCAACTTGCAGCCTCGCGATAGATGCAGCTTTAACGCAGACATCAATAACTTCGGGCGAAACCGACTCGATCGGTACGACCTGTGCGACACCACCTTGAGAAGTGTTGTTAAGATGTGAGCCGTCGACACCCTTGCGTTCAATTACTAAAACTGGCTTACTGTTAAAAACCAACACCCGCAAATCGCCAGAGTTTGGAATAAACTCCTGCAAGACAAATCGTTTGTCTGGGTACTGCTTTTGGATATCGCTAATCTCTGCGACCGACTCAACTAAAAAATTTGAACGACCCTTTGAGCCTTCATTGTCTTTCATAATTGCCTTTCCGCCAAACTCTGGAAAGCGTCGGATCATTTCATCTATATTACCATAAAAGGTGTGTGGCCAATTTTTAATACCATTAAACCACAGTAAAAATTGTGTACTTATCTTATTATCCAGCATTAGCCGATTCAAGTACTCGTCTGTATAACGAATGCCAAAATACTCACAATACTGCACAATAGCCTGAGCTTCATTCGCCATCTTACCAATATGACGAATGACAACCAAATCAAAATCACGAAGATCAAACTTCTTCTGAGAGTGATAGATATTAATTGCATATGCACTTAACTCAAAAAATAGCTCAGATATTTCACAGTGTTCAATCTCAACACTCTCCCCGATACTATTTTGTACACGGCTAGCAAAACCTCCAGCCTTGCCCCTTGCTTCTTCGCTCACCGCTCGTGCTATCAGTAAGACTTTCTTTTTACTCTTCATTTACAGGATCCCTTTCTGTGGCTTTTTAATAAATTATATGGGTTATTGTATGTCGTAGGAAATATGGTCTGGATTTGTTGGATCATAACGTACGCTAAGAATATGACGCAATTTTTCTAGCCTTTCTTCTTCTGGAAGTCGGGCAATATCATTCAACCAGCCAGCGGCTTTTTGTGCACCCACAAAATATGCACTATCACGCGTATCAATTGCGCCGCCGCGACGGGTACGATGAACCTGACGTTGAGCATTTGAGCGAGCCTTATCAATATCTACCACACCACCATTTTGCTCCATCAACAACACTTCACGCCGCCAAAGAATTTCGAATGTCTCACGATAATTACGCGGATCACCGCCTCGATCGGCACCTGCCTGCAGACCAATTGATAAATAATACTGCTTGCCGGGAACACGTTTTTGACCCGTAATAACCTGTTCTAGACACGTTGCCAAACCCTCTTCAAAATCTAGCCCACCAGGACCACTTCCCCGACCACCATGAACCACCGCCTCATGAAATGCAACACCTATAGCGGCTAGCTCATTAGGAAAATCTGCCCGGTTCTCACCATAGTATACCGTTTTCTCACGAATACTTGTGTGTGCTGATTTACCCGAATCTAGTTGTACACTCCATTCTTCTGGCAACCCAGCGACCTGTATCACTGCTTTACAAACATCAATAGCCTTATCCACGGGCACCGGCTCTTTAGATGCCTTATCAATCATGGAGCCAATCTCTGGATATATATTTCTTAAGTCATCATGAATAATTTTCATAGTTTCATCATTTAGCCCAAGCACCTCATGGCCACCCTCATCAATAGGCTGTTTTTCAAGAAGACTCAACAGTTCAGTCGCCTCTTTACGCTGCGAATTACTCACCAAATCAATTAACTCGTTTACCATCGCAGCAAAAGCCGGTTTATCAATACCTCCCATAATATCTAGCGACAACTCTGCAGCTAAACGGCGGTGCTCAAGGCAATCTGATGATGCTACCGACCCAAGAGCCAACTGCAACTCCTCGTAACGAAACAGTTCGCCCGTCTTGCGAATGATTTTATCTATTAGTTCTTCATGTGTCTGTGATCGATCCTCAGATGGAGTGCGCATTAGTTCATTAAGGAGGCCCTCATAGAGCTCAATCGTCTCTTTAACCGTCTCTGTGTTGTGTCGTCCGTCCATCATCTGCCGTGGTTCGGTTAAGTCTGGATTATTAAGAAATTCATGAATTCTATTCTGACGTTCAGTAGCACTAGTGTTCAGGTTAAGGTAATGCTCATAGCCAGGTGTCGCTGTAAAAGGATTTTGGTCAAATATCTGTTTTTTAGAATCTATTGTACTAGTTACCATAGCTAATATAATAACATAAATCTTATAATAATACAATATAGTAGTCCTGGCCGAACAACCCCCTCCTCACACCGTCAAACCACCCTAGCAATCGCCCCTACGTTTTGATTAGCTTAGTCGTCATACAACAAACGTCGACGACGTTGTAATAACACTCTTAAGTTATTTCTGTTTACCCCCTTGTCTTCTCGCTACCACAACCACCACTGCCGTGATAATCGATAGTCCGGCCAGAATAGCCAGCGCATAAGCATAGCCTGACAGCAGATAAATTAAAGCCAACGTCACGCCGACAGCGCCCCAGATAGTAATCAGTCGCCTGCCGAGCGCCAAACCGATGATAACCATCAGCGAATGCTCGACTAAGAACAATATCTTCATAACATTGTCCCCCGCTAGCGCCAGGACAAGGGTTGATAAACTAAATACAGCGAGCGCTAGTGCTAAGTGCGCAATGGTAGATATCTGAGTATATCCTAGCCAGCGCCAGGACATCACCGCCCCCGACAAAATTGCCACTGAACAGAGATATGGCATCACGATACTATGAATCGGTACAATTAGCATATGAACCGTAAACAGAATACCACACAGCACCAAAAGAACACCCGAGTCGAAGTATAGAAGACTCTTCTTCGGCAACCCCTCAGCTATTAGGGCGCTGCCATTGACCGCCCACATTAGTGTTACTAGCAGTACCGCCTCCGTTGCGACACTGGCCGGCATAGCCATCAGCAGTAAAGTCATCGACCAGCCGATAGCACTCCAAAATGATGCATAATACCAATAAACTGATAATTTCTTGGTTCGCGCAGTCACGGCGGCGCCATAAAACACCGCAAAGATAATTAGTGAAACGATCGACATAAACTCAAGCTTAACGCCGAGCCATTGTGCAGTTAAGTAGAATAACAATACCAAACTTGGATGCGCCAATATCGCCATCGGCCGCCAATCCTGCTTGGCATACACTACCATATAAAGTGCCGCGACAGCTGCCAACCAGCCCAAGATTTTGAACGGTAATCCATACGTCGTCAATAGATTTATCATCGGTAATATCACCGCTGGTACCGTAGCAGCCAGCAGAGTCATATCGCTAGTGATTGACGCTCGCTTATTCATCGCTAACGACCAATATACTACCCCGAAGCCGACGAGCACCACCCAAGCAGTGATAGTGAAATTGTCGCTTAGCGGCACGCGTAGCCAATGCAAGAACAGCAACACCAAAGCAATTGTCGCCAAGTATGCTCCGCCCAGATAACCATCCTCACGCCGCCGATAAAACGCATAGTACAGCAGCGCTACTAACGGCAGCCAAACCGCCGGATGAATAGACGAAAAGATGATCAAGATAGCCGCTCCAATAGCAGAATATAACAACAATTCGCGGCACTTAACCGCCGCCTCTTTGCGGTAATTATACAGCCACTCTACCAATAGTAGCAACGACAAGCCGTTCAGCCACGCCATCAAAATGGCAATATCTTCGCCAGCAATCTTGAAATACGAAGCTATCAGCAGTGCCATCAGAAGTAGAGAAGCATGAATACCAATCACTAGACCGTAAGCTTTCTCACGCCACGCAGCGATACCCATGATGACAGCAGCAACCGCCACCGAATCTGACAGATACAGCATGCCTTCTCCTGCTGGATAAGCAGTCAAAAAAGCTAAGGCTATAAACACTGTCATTAACCACCAAGCGGCCGCAGCGCCGTACACTAGTATTGCTTGACTTTTAGTAATATTTGGGCGCTTCAAAACCAGTAATCGGCAGACAACCGGCAGGAAAGTCATAAGCATAAAGATAGAGTAATGTGTATGCAAGGTTGTTATGGGATCGAGGCTAAATAGCCTGACGCCAGCCGGCACTAACAAAATTCCAGACATTACTACCATGCCGCCAAAACGGGCGCGGCGCAGCAATGAAAGCGCCATAAAACTCACTACCGAAACCATACTCAACAGGATAAATATGATCATATCTCTTAGCGGACTTTCGACGCCAGCTATAGTCGATACAGCAGCCAGCGACGCAACGAAACTAATCCACAACACTATTTCGTGCTGCTTGTCGGGCTGCTTTTGGGCATACATCGACCTGATAGACCAAATTATATTACCAAGTGCCGCCACACCCAGCGCTATACCTGTGACCAGACCATCATTATTTGACAGATACATAGTAAAACTAGCAGTCGCCGCCATCAGCAGCACGCGCGCCGTCGTTAGTTCATACGTGCGCATATCCTTTGATTTTTCAACAAAAGCAACAGTAAAATAATATATAACGCTGATGAGCAGCAGCATGCTGACGTCAAGCGTTCCCATATGCACCGACGAACCGATAGCGAGAAGCAAAGTGGACGGGACGATAAACGGATTAACCAGCGTCAACGGCTCGGTGAATTGGCGCGGAAAACGATTAGAAAAATACGCAGCCAAGGTCATCAGGCATCCGAACAATAGCACCGCAGCATAATACCACACCAACTGAGCATGCATAACAGCCGGCAAGCTGGTCGTCATCGTAAACATCGACAGCAGCGAAATATAGGCGAGCGGTTGGCTATTGAGCCTGACTGTAGCATCCACGCATAAGAAAGTGCCGATGAAGGAAGTGGCAAGCCAACACAGCGCTGGATCAATCCCCAAAAGCAAGTGCATGCTCCAGCCGCCGATCGGCACAGCAGCCAGCGCCGTACCAATAAACGCCGTTGAGGCCGGCTTTAAGATCGGTAATCTAGCGTATAACACCTGGCCAGTAACATAATAGACAAAAATAAACAGCCAGACCAAACTAAACCTGAGCTGCGCCGAAAGTTCAATCGTTTGTGCCAATAATAATATACCGGCGGTTAGCAATAATGATGCCGTATAGAGCGCCACATTGATGGTAGTTTGACGATTTTTCTCTTTTTCTTTATTGCTGACAGGGGATAGCCGCTCGACAATCTGTGTCTTTTCGTCGGGAATATTAGTCTTTCCTTCAATTGGCGCGGCATCAGTAGGTGGCGCAGCATCAGGCTCTTCCTCTTCGTCGCCAATTAGCACAAGACCAGTAGACTGCGAAGCTGCAGCCTGATTCTCGGTAATAAGCTTGGCTTGACCGTCGCTACCTTCAATTTTCGCACGGCCATTCTGCGCATCGCACACGCCGTCCCAATAACCGCGCTGATAATCCTCAGATTGACGAGACAGCCGATTACCGCCTCCCTGCGCCACCTTAATTATCACGATGATAATCACTAACAGAAAAATTAATTCCATGCTTAATTCCCCTTATGCTAAATTTAGTATAGCACGAGAAAACTTTTTATGGAGGAATTTGCTACGAAAACAACCCCCGCTTCCGTGCGCCATCAAACTGCTCCAGGAGTTCTCGCTGTTTCTTGCTGAGCTTAGTTGGCGTATCGACAATGACACCGACAATGTGCGGGCCGCGTTCATCATTTCTCAGATGTGGCACGCCGTGGCCTGACAACTTAAAATCAGTCCCCGACTGGGTGCCGGCTGGGATTTTCATTCGCACCGTACCGTCCACGGTCTCGACATCAATTTCCGTTCCCAATGCCGCATCAACCATCGAGATATGCTCTTCTGAAAGGATGATATCGCCTTCACGCGTGAACTTCTTATGGGCTTTGACGCGAATGTGAACGTATAGATCGCCGCGCGGGCCACCCTGAACCGCTTCGCCGCGACCATGCAGGCGGATCGTCGCGCCATCATCAATGCCAGCTGGGATCTTGACCGTAATCTCCTGGCGCTGGCGAGTCGTACCCTTGCCGCCACAGACTGAACAGTTTTGCTCTGGGATCTTGCCACGGCCGTGACAGGTCGGGCAGGTGACTGCTTGCTGAATTTGTCCAAAAATCGAGTTCATGACGCGAGTCTGCTGACCGGAGCCCTTGCAATCCTCACAGGTTTTTAAGCTATGACCTGGCTCGACGCCATCGCCATGACAATGCTCACACTCAGCATCGAGCGTTATATTCAACTTCTTTTCTGCGCCAAACACCGCTTCCTCAAAGGTCAGCGTCACATTGGTTTCAACATCACGACCACGCCGCGAGCCACCCCGTGAACCAGCTGCGCTGCCACCAAAAAATTGGCTAAAAATATCGCCAAACATGCCGCCATCGCCACCAAAGTCGAACTGCACGTTTTGCCCACCAAAGCCACCAAAGCCTTCGAACGGATTACCGCCAAAGCCACCACCCGCCGCGCCGCCGACACCAGCATGACCAAACTGGTCGTAGCGCTGGCGCTTTTGCTTGTCTTTTAGGACTTCATATGCCTCATTGACCTCTTTGAATTTGGCTTCATCACCGCCTTCTTTGTCGGGGTGGTACTTCACCGCTGCCTTACGAAAAGCCTTCTTGATCTCATCCTCAGAAGCGGTTTTCGACACACCTAACACTTCATAATAATCGCGCTTACTCATATATGTTCATTATACGCTTTTAGCACTCGACATGCAAGAGTGCTAGCCTCGCCCGTGCTATACTGAGCATAGAGGAGGTGTTATGAAACGAACAGCAATTATCAATTCAGAAATCAAGGCCCGGTGCGCGGATCAAGAGTCGGTGCGCCACTATCTACGTGAGCACGGCGCGGACTTTAAGGGGACCGACCATCAAATTGACACGTATTTTCATGTACCCGAGGGGCGCCTGAAACTACGTCAAGGGCCGATCGAAAATAACCTTATCTTTTATCAGCGGGCCGATACCAATGGGCCAAAACAATCGACTATCAACTTATCACCCGTGGCGCCGGACTCAACTATTGGCGAGGTGCTAACAGCGGCGCTTGGTGTGCGTGTGGTTGTTGATAAGCAGCGCGAGATTTACTTCATCGACAATGTCAAGTTTCATATCGACACCGTTAAGGGTCTCGGGAATTTTGTCGAAATTGAAGCTATCGACACCGACGGTAAACGAAACGCCGAGGAGCTGGAGCAGCAATGCTCACACTACATGCGTGAACTTGGTATCAAGGATACGGATTTAGTGGTTGGCTCGTATAGTGATTTGCTGGAGGGTGCAGCTCTTTCCGAGTTAGCCGCAAACAATTGACTAGTGACAGATAGCGTACACTGAGTTCACAAGAATATAAAACTACCCCCGATAGAGGGGGCAGTTCATGTTACGAGTTGGTGCCGAGACTACTTCTCGTCAACCACCTCGCCCTCGACTGGCTCATCCTTGTCAGACTTTTTATCGTCCTTGGACTCATCAGTCTTGTTGTCCTCAGCAGCTTGCTGATACATCTTGGCGCCGATTGGCATGATGGCATCCTGCAGTGCTTTGGCTGCTGCTTCCAGCTCGTCTTTGTCGTCAGCGTCTTTGTGCTTTTCCGCTTCCTTAACCGCTTCGTCAATCGCCTTCTTGTCGTCGTCAGAAATCTTATCCTTAAACTCGTCTGGCATTTTCTTTGCCTGATAGATGGCGTTTTCTAGCTGGTTTTTGGCGTCAACCGTTTCACGCTTTTTCTTGTCCTCGTCAGCGTGTAGTTCGGCTTCTTTCTGGGCTTTTTCAATATCTTCCTTACTCATGTTACCAGAGTTTTGGATGGTGATTGATTGCTCCTTGCCAGTACCCTTGTCCTTAGCCGTAACATTGAGGATGCCGTTAGCGTCGATATTGAACGTCACTTCAATCTGCGGCACGCCGCGCGGTGCTGGCGCGATGCCGTCAAGCACAAAACGACCCAAACTCTTGTTGTCATTGGCAAATTCGCGCTCACCCTGCAAGACGTGAATCTCCACTTGCGGCTGGTTATCGGCAGCCGTCGAGAATACTTCGCTCTTGCTGGTCGGCACGGTGGTATTGCGCTCGATCAGCTTGGTCGACACACCGCCCATCGTCTCGATACCAAGACTGAGCGGCGTCACGTCCAGCAGCAGCACGTCCTTGACGTCGCCTGCCAACACGCCGCCTTGAATAGCTGCACCGACAGCCACCACTTCGTCTGGATTGACTCCCTGCATCGGGTCTTTGCCAAACAATTTCTTCACCCGCTCGACCACTGCTGGCATACGGGTCATACCGCCAACCATGACGACATTATTGATGTCAGATTTGCTGAGTTTGGCGTCTTTGAGCGCCTTCTCGACCGGACCGTCCAAACGCGCCAACAAATCTTTCACCAAATCTTCCAACTTCGCCCGCGTCAGGCTCAGTTCAAAGTGCTTTGGCCCATCAGCATCAGCGGTGATGAATGGAATGTTAACTTCGTATTCAGTGACTGTCGATAGCTCCTTCTTGGCCTTTTCGGCTTCGTCCTTCAGGCGCTGCATGGCTGCATTGTCTTTGCGTAGGTCGATGCCTTCTTTAGACTTAAAGTCATCCAGGAAATAGTTAACGATGATATTGTCAAAGTCCTCACCGCCCAGGTGAGTGTCGCCATTCGTGGCCTTCACCTCAAACACGCCGTCGCCCAATTCCAACACCGACACGTCGAAGGTACCACCGCCAAGGTCAAACACCACGATAGTTTCGTCATTTTTGCCTTTCTCCAGGCCGTACGCCAAAGCAGCGGCCGTCGGCTCATTAATGATGCGCTTAACTTCCAGGCCGGCGATTTTACCAGCGTCTTTGGTCGCCTGGCGCTGCGAATCGTCAAAGTAGGCTGGCACGGTGATGACTGCTTCGGTGACTTTTTCGCCGAGGAACGCCTCGGCGTCGGCCTTGATTTTGCCGAGAATCATGGCTGAAACTTCTTCTGGCGTGTATTCCTTGCCACCCATTTCCACGGCCACACCCGCACCTTTCTTGACGATCTTAAACGGCATGAGGCCACGGTCTTTTTGGACTTCTTTGTCATCAAACTTACGGCCAATAAAGCGCTTGACACCATAAATTGTATTCTTTGGATTAGTCACACGCTGACGCTGCGCCACTTGTCCGACCAAGCGTTCGCCCTTTTTATTAATCGCTACCACTGATGGCGTGGTACGGTTACCCTCAGCATTAGCGATAACTTCCGGCTTGCCTGCCAGCATATACGCAAAAGCACTGTTGGTTGTACCGAGGTCAATTCCGATAATTTTACCCATATGATTCCCCTTTCTTTGTTATGATCACATCTGGTATTTGCTTATATTCATTTTAGCACTCTTTATTCACGAGTGCCAACTATTTCAGTATAAATAATTAGCACTCCCGTGTCAAGAGTGCTAATTCATTTTGTGACGACTAATTATTTCTCTGATGCGTCAGTATTTTCTTTGACATCCGCCCGCGTTGATTCCGATGACTGGCGCGTCACCTTAACCATCGCATCGCGAATCACCGCGCCGTCTAGCGTATAGCCAGCACGTAGTTCCTCAGCAATCACCTCTTTGTCGCCTTCGGCTTCTTCATCAAATTGAACGGCTTGATGCAGCTCAGGATTAAATAATGTGCCAGGTTTAGCGTTAATTTTCTCGAGGCCGATTTCCTTGAGTTGCTTGTCGAGTTGTTTACCCAGGCCAGCCACGCCTTTCGCCCACGGATTATCTTTCAGCTCCTCCGGCACATTGGCAATCGCCCGCTCAATCGTATCGATCACTGGCAGCAGTTTCATCACCGACTTCGCCTGGCCCATTTGGTGTGCCGATTGCTTCTCCGCCTCCACGCGCTTGCGATAGTTCTCGAAATCCGCCCGCGTCCGCTGCAAATCCAGCGTCAACTCGCCCAATTGCTGCTCTAAATCTTCAGTTTTGTTAGCTTTATTCTTTGTCATTTTTTCCTCCTTCTGAACGGCCAAAACGGCTCGTGGCCATATGTGCAGGGGAAAAGCACGATCATAGCTATGAAAATAATAATCAAAATAATCACTACTAGCCACGTTGGCAAGCCGCTCAGTAGTCCACCAATCCACTCAGCCATTACAATACCTCCTCTAACATCGCACCGGTTCGCCTAACCAGCTCCATCGTTCGACGGTAATTCTGCCGAGTCGGACCGATCACACCGATGTAACTATTATTACTAAACTGTGAACAAAACCTACTAATAATCAACGTTGCTCCAGAACTTTTACCAATCGGATTTTCGCTGCCGATAAACACATTCAGCGGCTGGTTCGGCGCTGCTTCACGTAGCCACGGCTCGATATTATCAATCAACCTGGCAATCGCCTGCACATGATCGCCCTCGACAAACTCCGGCTGACTAAACAGCTGCGTCATGCCATTCATATACAAGTGCGTACCAAACGACGCAAAGCCAAAGTTACCCGTCAACTCCACCAAGCTGTCAACGGCGCTGCGAATTGCCCGGTCGGACGTATCAACGTGCGAATTAACATGCGCTTCGATCGCTCTCGCACTGCGATCGATGCCGCTCGGCAGCTCCGTCATCTGCGCGTCGGTGATGCCATTGACATAAAAGCGATAGCCCTTGTCGGTGGGAATGCGCCCAGCGCTGGTGTGTGGCGCCTCGATAAAACCCATCTCCTCGAGCTTGGCCATTTCGCTGCGAATCGTGGCGCTGGACACGCCAAACAACTTGGCCAGCGTCACGCTGCCAACTGGCGCCGCAATCTCGGCATATTGCTCAATGATGGCAGCTAAAATCGCCTGTTGACGTTCGGTCATAGGCTCATTGTAGCATGAATCTGGCACTCATCGCAAGCGAGTGCTAATGCGACCTTGCCGCGCGCCTGGCCTGGCTACGTGCTCGCGTAAATCGCCTGGCGGCGTCTGACGAAAACATTAGCACCGCTACAATATTCAGCCCGATGAACAGCAGCATACTGGCTGTCGACCAGGTTATCTTGCCGATGGTCAAGGTGAATGAGTTAGCGATAACCGCCAGCCCGGATATCATCATCAATACCAGCCGCAATCGATTACTACCGCTAAATGTCCGACTCACCAGCACGATGGTTGTAATCACCCACACCACGCCAATGATAATCGACGAACCAATCAGCCAATTAGCAATCACCGCCGCGTCATTCACCTGACCATCCACCATCAGCTCAGCCACCATCTGGCTGTGAAATTGGTCAATCGCAAGTAACTCAACAACGGTGTTGATGATACTGACCGCCAGCGCCGCAAACATTGCCACCACGCCAAACGCAATCTGTGGCGGTCGCCGACTCCAAAATTGCTGTATCAATGTATCGTGCGCCACCGGCATTACCTCGTGCGAAGTAGCATCGAGAATCACCTCGTCGCGCTCCTCTATCAAGGACTGGTTGGCGCGCACTCGCCCGACCTCAAGCACTGGCAGATCGCCATCGGTCTGAATGGTGTCGCCGCCACCGTTACGCGAATGATACCCGGTGGAAAAATCTTTCAGAGTGGTCACCCCGATCGAGGCTCGCGCCTTGAGCGCTGACTGGACGATATAATCCCGCTCAATGTCAGTATTCTCATCAATCTTATGGGTAATCTGCAGTGTGAACAGGCTAAAGCCAACACTTCTATCGTACGTTCCCGCCGCCAGCCAATCCACCCGATGACCGCCCGGCAGCAGCCAGCCCTGTGGGCAACGCCAGAAACGCACGTGATGGCGCTTGCCGGGATTACCGTCAACTTCCTGCTGGTAGGTAAAGTCCTGCCACCGACCAAATAAAAACAGTGATGAAACTGGCGCCTGCGGATAGCTACGCCGCGTCAGGGTCGCTACTATCATCCGCCACGATGAACGCACCGTAATCTCTTCTGCCAACGTCCAGCCAGCCGCGGTCATCGCTTGATGGACCTGTGCCTCCGAGCCGCGCAAGGCTAGATTAACTGGATCACCTAGCAGTCCGTCTGCCGTCCGTGTCCGCCCGATGAAATAATTCGGTACGTATAGACTACTCAGGATACGATGCAGCCGCGGCAGTGCCAGGTAAGCCGTAATCAGCCACACCACTATAAACAACCCGACCATCCACCAGCCGCCCGAATGCCAGCCCTCGCGCCACACGAGCCACGCCAGCCAGAACGATGCCGCACCGGCTAATAAGAAAAAGATCTGGTCAAGCAACCCCGACAACGACCAAAACGGTCGCCTGAGCGAAAACGACGACTTCTTCGTCGCCATCTAGGCTGCGTCCTCACCCATCAAATAATCAAGGAGATCCCGCGCTATCAACCGCGCCTCATCATCACGCCGATTAAACACGTCACCGCGCTCAATAATTTCGCCGCAAACCCGCACCGCTCGAGTCAAATCATCATTGATAATCACGTGGTAATACGGTACTTCCAGCGCATGACTGAGCTCGGCGATGGCCGACTGGCGGCGCTTCGGCCAGGCCGTTTGAAATTCTGCTTCCGTCGCGTACCGCTGCTTTAATCGCTCCAGCCATGTCGGATAATCCGGCGGCACGATAAAGATAGCTATACAGCCCGGTGCCAATTGCTCATACTCAGCCACGCCCTGTACGTCAATGTCGGTGATCGCCGTCTGCTGATGATCGTGCGCCAACTGCAGCTCGGCTGTCGAGGTACCATACACCTTGCCGTGAACGAACTTGGCCTCAATGAACTGATGGTGTTCGAGCATGGTTAGTGCGGTTGCTTGATCAATAAAATAATAATCAACGCCGTCGCGCTCTGGCTGACCGTTATTTGCCCGTGGCTCCCGCGTGGTGTGCGACACGATATCGCGAAATGACGGTGATCGCAATAACCGCCTTTTAATCGTATCCTTGCCCGCGCCGGAAATACCGGTTAGCAGTGCAATTTTAGTATCTCGCACCAGCGCTACGGCCGCTTCGGTCGGCCGGTACCCCCTGATGACACGTTCAAGATCTGACATATGAGTATTATACCAGATTATTGACTAAGCTTCCGGGGGCAGCTGCGACTTCTTATCTATGCACCATGTCCATCGCCCGAATATGCGGTGGACGATGCGTTAGCTGAGGGCGGCGAGACGGCACAGCGATGTGAGCACGGGAATGAGCGGTGGCTTGTGGGTGGGTCAGCTCCTTTGGCTGCGGTGGTAATTTTGGCTGGGTTGGCAGCTGATGCGGTTGGGATAGCGGGCGCTTGACAGTCGATTGCGTATCAGCATGCGGCGTACTGGCACGAGGACTAGTATGCGGGCGGCAAGTGGTTGGTTTGGACGCCGCTTGGGGCGCTGTAACTGATGGTTGGTTTGGACGCCGAGATGACGCAGCGGCTACGGGATTAAGCGGACGAGTCGGGCTCGAAGGCTGAGATGAAAGCGGCGGCTTCGTCAGCGGCGGGTGTGGCGGATGTGATGAGAGCGGCTTGACTGGCTGAGCCTTGACGGAAGAAAGTTTGTTGAGCGGGCGCTTGGCCGGAGCTGGCACCAAAGCAGTGGGCTTGATCAGTGAAGCGCGTGACGGTGAGAGGGCATGCTTTGGCGGCTGGGGCTTGACGGACGGCTTGGTAAATGATGCGCTTCGCGAGCGCTGGACGCTACGCGGCGGCATAATGTCATGAAAGACTGCCGGTTTTTTAGGGTGAGGTTTAGCCGGCAGATTGGGAGCGGGAGTCTTTTGAGGAGCGGCAGAACGCGAGCGAGGTAACTGAGTAGAAGGTTGTGGTGGCACAATGCGAGACGCAGCCGAAGAACGAGCTGACTGCGCGGCTACAGTTTGCCGTTGAATACTATGACGCCGAGCCGGAGCAGCCGCAGAGTGAGGAGAGTGTGGCGTGGGCGGCGCAAAAGACGCCTGCGCGGCCGCTGGGCGCTGACGCGACACTGATGCTTCCGCGTCAACATCTGATACCTCGCCCTTACGACGGTTGCCGAGCCGAGCTTTTTTGAATAGCTTCATCAACTTCATCAGCGCCACCTCATCCTTTGGGAGATGTCGATACCGAAAATGATTACGGTCAGCTGGTCGATATGACTCTCCTTCCTCTGATTGATTCTGTCACCATTATACCGGTTATGCTCAGTGATTTCAAGCGGCCAACCGCTCAGCCGCTAGAGCAGCTCATCCAGCACTGATTGCCAGTCAGGAAACTGCGGAGTACCGAAATGGATGTGCCAGCCAACAAACTCAGCAGCACCCCTGGCCGTCCGATCATCAATCAAGATATCACCCCGGCTCAACTGTTTGACCGACGAAAAGATAACCTTACGATAGAAAATATTTTCCTGACCATCGCCGCCAAAATACCGTTTCACCCACGCCAGCTTATCACCCAACGCCGTCGGATTTTCCCATGGTGATGACGACAGGATGTATAGATCATACTTTTCCTTCAGCTTATCAACCGCCTCAAGGGCGCCCGGCATCGGATCCATCAATGCAAAAACACCCGGAATATTGTCATACTCACCCGCAAACTTCTCCAGCATCTCAGGCGGAACCTTCGTCAAAGCCGACGTAAAATCCACGAGTACACCGTCCATATCAAGGTAAATAATTGGTTTCTTCATAATCAATCCCTCTTTAACATCACCATAAACGCTTCTGATGGAATGTCAACCTTGCCAAAGCGTTTCATGCGCTTTTTGCCGCGAGCTTGTTTGGCGAGAAGTTTCTTTTTTCGGCTGACATCGCCGCCGTAGAGGTAGCCGGTGACATCTTTGCGGTAAGCACCGATGTTTTCGCGAGCGATGAATTTGCCGCCAATTGCTGCCTGCAGTGCCACCTCAAAGCTCTGACGCGGCACCACGTCTTTCAGCTTTTTGACGATCTCACGACCCAAACCTGGCGCCTCCGAGCGGTGACACATGACGCTCAGCGCATCAACCATTTCACCCGCCACGTAGAAATCCACCCGCACCAAATCTTCCGGCTGATAGCCCGCCAGTTCATAATTAAACGAGCCGTAGCCGCTGGTTACCGACTTCAATTGATCATAAAAATCCGTCAGCAAATTGGCCAGCGGTGCCGTAAACGAAATCAGTGCCCGCTCGTCGATGTAACTGAGGTTTTTTTGCCGACCGCGCTTGGCGACAATCAGCTGAATCACCGCACCGATATAGTCCTGCGGCACCACAATCTCACCATCAATCCACGGCTCGCGAACCTCGGTGATCTGCACTGGATCGGGCAATTCGCTGGCTGACTTGATGTCCAGCTCCTCGCCGTTGGTGAGGCTAACTTGGTAATCCGTGCTCGGATTGGTGACAATAAGATCCAGATTATACTCACGCTCCAGCCGCTCACGAATAATATCCATGTGTAGCAGCCCCAAAAAGCCAATCCGCACACCATACCCCAACACTGGTGAATTCTCCGGCTCAAACTGCAGCGCCGAATCGCTCAGACTCAGCTTTTCAATAGCCTCCTTCAGATCATTGTAATCTTCGTTGGACACCGGGAAAAAGCCCGCGTAGACGAAGGGCTTGACTTCTTTGTAGCCGGGCAGGGGCTGGACGGTGATTTTTTCAGTCATAACTGCCTACTATTATATCAGTTGAGCGTTTACCTACTCAACTGATCGCGTCAACGAATTGGTCCATGTGGAGGTGTGACTATTCCTGCCCGTATAGCCCTGACATATTTGCCCAAGCTGCCCGGCATGTCACGCCAAAATTCATCGTCATATCGCCCCGACAAGACATCTGCCAAACGCTTGTCCTGATAGTGCTCGATTTGCTCGTATAGCTCACACAATCGCCAGATGATAAGCTGGTCGCTGTAGCTTGTTAAGCCTACATGTTTTAGGTTGTTAAACTGACCAACTAGCTGACGCATAATCTTAATGTTAGTATCTTCTGTAGACAGCAAGTCACTCACGAACTCATTTATATCAAACTTTCCTAACGGCGGTTTAACTAGGCTTATAAACTCAATAAATCTCGGCAGACACTTCTTCTCCTTCGCCTCTTTCGCTAACTCACCAAAATCTGCTTCGACACCCCAATACAATTCTTCTTCCTCTACAGAATCATTAGTAACCAGCCTACCGTCTCCAAACACATCATCAAACTCACCGCCCATCTCCTTGACTAATGGCTCCGCAAAACGCTTGTATTCACGGAATAGTTCGACACCCTTCCCGTCTTTTATTAAACCATTGATGACATCCATGCAGCTACTATCAGCACCGTATCCATAGAGATTACGGTAAATATCTAGCTGGTCTATGCCATAACGCTTTTGATAGCGTTCGTCTCGCGTAAAGAATACGCCCCTATCATAGAAAAATACCTTAAGCTTCTCCGCCTGATCAATATGGCGATCAAGGACCAGTCCACCCAGTTTGTCAATAGCCAAAATACCATGATAAGCTATAGTTTCCACGTCCTCCACAAAATCACGTTCCGCTCGTGCAGATTGCAGCTTAGCGATACCGCCGTTTTTCCAGAAATAGCTTTCGCCAACACTACTATCAGCCCCAAACCACAGCATCATGATGTCCCTTAGGGACAGATCCTCCCCCTTTTGCTGCTTGGTACAAATCTCATCAATCTTTTCGATTGTATGTATGGTGTCCAATTTATCCTGACCATTAGATAATTCACCGATTCTCTCATGCAGTGCATCTGTCATACACGACTCAACTCGACAGTCATCGCCATCAATCCCCAAAATCATTTTTATATCACCACCTTCACCCAGACACATCATGATACGAGGAATATTGTATCTACCGGTTGTGAATACAAGTATCTTAGTGATATTTCTATGGCCAAAGGAATCGTAACTTGATAGTGCAACCTTATACAAAAAGTCATAAATAGAGCCTGAGTCACCAGGGAACCAGCCGGTACATTGACCCTCAAGTAACGCCTGCACCTCCTCGGCTGTACCTTTTTGGGGCGTGGAAGAATCCTTATACTTACAAATTATTTCATGCCACTCCCCTTGAGTCTCTCGACGTCGCTCTTGCCCTAGGCCTGTTCGGATCGCTACCTCCCTGCCATACAGCTCACCAAACTTAGCCGCCTCCAGTTCATCGGGCCTATATTTCCACAAAGTTTCATATACCGCCTCAAGCGCCGCAGGATTTACCTCTGGCAAAAGTCTCTTGCTACCAGTTCGGCGAACATCAAATGTTTTGGTTTGCGGATTAAACTCTCCTAGTTCTGGACAGGCATCGATCACATAGGACAAAAACCAGTCAGGATATCTCCCGGCCTCCAATGCCGCCTTCCACTCGCCCAGACGCCCAAGCTGTGCCTTATGAAAGTTACCAACCAACTTAATCTGCGTATCATGATTGTACCAAGCTTCGTCAAGGCCGAATCGTTCACTCCAACGAGGCGACGAAGATGATAACTGACGCAGCTCCTCTTCACTAGGCAAACTGTTGACAATCTTACTTTCGGCCACCGGTATCGACATAATATATGAACGATACGGATATCTGTCCGGACCAGTATACCAGTTGGGCTTGGTGGTACTTTGCTGAGGCGGCAGTGGCGATTCTTCCTCCTCTAAGTCTGTTGTTTTACCTAGGATATACCGAGTTAGCAACCTCAGCTTCTTTGTATCGTCAGCCGGATTTTTTGAACCGTATACATTCCCCAGGCGGCTATACCTCTTCACCAGTATCTCCAGGTTGCCATCCCGCCATTCACTACCTAGCCTAGTAAAGATATCGCTTGCGAGTAGTCGCTCCAACTCCTCTGGAGTAGCATGCTCAGTCATGACGTCAAATACTGCAAATATTCTCGCGCTTCGTTCCTGAGACTTCCAGCCCTCCTCTGGATCTTTAAACTCATCCAAAGATATACGGAGAGCTTCCGCCATTTGGCCAGCTACATCAAACGTGTCGGGCGCTTCTTTTCGAAGTTGCGCTACAACCTGACCCATCTTGTCAGCGGAAACATAGTCTTTGCGAAGCTCACCTTCTAGGGTCGGATCAAGAGCGGGTCTATCAGGTGTCTCCCGATATTTATCAATCATCATTGATCACGATTATACTACTTTTTAATAATTTGTCAATTATATTATGCTAGCAGGTTGCACCCTGGCGAGTTTTCTTCAGTATCTCAGCAATCTTCTCCTTTTGCTCGGGGCTGTAGAAATAGCCTAACGCTTTACTCATACCACCGCCTTTCCCCTTAGCACGGTATCGTGACGGCTGTCCAAAATTGGGGTCGTTCCTTATTAAACTATCAACTATCCTATCAAATAGAGGGGCACTACAATGTAACTCACGCATGATCTCTTTTTTTACTTGATACCCTTCAGGAGCCAACTCCGTATAGCCTTCACTTCTGAGATACTTACCTATCTTATCAACTTGCTCCGGTGACAAGCCTTCACGAATTCTCACCTGACCACTTTCAGCGACAAATCTATAGATTTCAGGCCGTAGGTTCAGCAAGTCCATGGCATCTCTCACCAATTTCAAACCCACCCCAAGGCGCTTTGTTGCCGTACTTATCATGGCATATCCCTCTGGTGGTGGAGGCGCAAATAACCCATTCTCCTGTGCTTTTCTCATAATCATTGCCTGCTGCTCCGGACTATAAAACTCGTGCACCTGACCAGAACGACACTTTATACCATCAGATAGGACACCAGCTTTTTTAAGTTCTCTTGCTATCCTTATCAGTGCCATCACTGTCACATCTACAGTTTTGGCGAGAGCAGTGATTGTCAAATACCCCTCTGGGGGCGGCTGTGTAAACAACCCTCTCTCCTCAAGCCTTTTTCGTATTACTTCAACCTGCTCTTCAGTAAAAATTGATTGCTCTTCTCCATACCAATCTCGCTTAGCTACACATCCCAACAAACCCTCCTGATTCAATTCAGCAATGTGTCTTACGATGGTGCGATACACTACTCCAAACTTAGCTGCCAATTGATTGGCATTCATCATCCCCTCTTCATTCGCCTGAGGGGGATTTAGATAATTACCCCCGCGCCGGGTATCCACCCCAGCTGATTGCTGAATATCATTCGCTAGCGCCTCCACTAGGTGCGGCACAAACTGCTTGTCGCAGCGTACCGATACACCACAGTCTGGATATTGCTCCATCACCCCCGCAAGCTGCGTTTTCGTACAGGTAGCCAGCTTTGCCCGCTCTTCTTCTGGCAGCCGCGTTGTATCAAATACAAAGGTACCGTTACCGTAGGCGTCACAAATTAGCACCGTCCGCTCGAGCGGTGGGATATTCACCTCATGGTATGGCTCTTGGCGCATCATCGCTGTCTCCACTGACCCACGACGAATCTGTAATGCTTCGCCGCTCGGCTCAATACCAAATTCATTTGCCAACACGAATAGCAGTGTTTTCAGCCGGGGTTGGCGAGTCGCCCTCTCACGGTGGGGCGCCTCGGACACACTGGCGGTAGGCCCGGGCCGCTCATCGGGTGGCACAAAGACATGGTCAGTCGATTCAATCTGGCCAATAACCGTATCAATAGCTATGAGCTGCTCCGCTTTGTCAGCAATATGGCCAAGCAACTCATTGAGCGGCTCTATGCCGTAGTAAGCAAACACCGCATTCTCCCTTTCACCAGAATTGTCTAGCCAAATCGTTGGCTGATGGTTGTATACTTGCACCATATCATTAATTAGCTGGATCAATTTATCCAAGGCAGCCTCAGCGTAGGTATCGACATTTTCAACCGTCAACGGTTGATTAATAATTTCCTCTACACTGCTTGCAAAGTCCTTGCCATGATCAATACTACCGAGTCGCTCCATGTACGATATTATAGCATCTTATACTATTATTGTAAATAGTGGGCCCTCTCAATCACAAATAACCACCTTAACCCAGCCACATATTCTTTACTGAATCCCATAATGGCACACTCATGTCTTTATCAAATTGAAAATTTAGTTCTCATTAGTGGATTATCGGGTCGGCAAGGGCGCTCAATCCTCTATAATAATGTCTTTTAATAGGTCGGTTTAGAATAAGCCTGCTGTTCGCCATAGCCGATGCGTAGCAAAATAGTCGGATATTCTCCGGCCAGACCCAGTGTCTTTGCCATTTCTGCGGCAATTTCTGGCTGCTCATTTGGCTGGTTCAGATAGGCATGAGCGATCCCAAGCTCCGTGGCAGTCAGCAAGAAACGCTGCAGCGTCCGACCCAAACTCACCCATTCGCACCGACTATTTTCTCTCGTCGTAAAAAGAACCAGATGAGAAGCCGATGCTATCTTTTCGCGATCGGCCTTATTCTGCGTCTTAGCATTGATAGCCATCGACATGATCGGCTCAGCCATCCAGCGCGGCACATTAGGCGCGCCAAACACAGCATAACTCAGCCCGTCAAGTGTTTGATCTTGATGCTTCTTGTTAAATCGCATCCAGCTTTTCAATTCAGCCTTAAACGCCTCATTTTGCATTTGACGTACATTTCCTTGAAAGACACATTGTTCAATATCATGAAATTGCTCTGTTTGATGTGCGTAATAATGAACTGAGACACCCTTTTCATTGCTAACGGATTGTAGTTTCTTTAGTGCATCCGGAGCAATTTCCTCACCGGTATAAATGCTACGATTAATCTGCCGTGCATCTATCTGTTCGAACAATGGACTCGGCTTGATACCAGCATCTTCTGTAAGTGAAATCGTGATAACTCCCGTATCACCAATTGAAATGGTAGATTTATAGCCCTTGGTTTGCGCTGCCAAGCAGAGGTTCTCGGCTGCACAGCCCAGACTCACGAATAACTCCCTGTTGTCAGGGTCGACTACTGGTAGCTTTCTGTCAAAATCAGGATAAATTTCTACCGCCGACTCGTTCTGACGAAATTTCCACGGCTGAGTATTATGGCCTGACGGCGCCTTGACAGCTTGCGCAACCAAAAATTCAAAGCTAGCTGATGATATGTTGTTACTGCGAGACATTCTTACCATAATTCTACCCAATACACGAGCCTTCCCATCTCGTTAGCTACTTCTTATAACCAAGTATACTCACCCTATAGGAGCGAGGTCAATCAATATCGCCAAGACTAAGCTTTCAGCCATTCTTCTTGAAATCATTGTAATCCTCGTTAGATGCCAGGAAAAAGCCTGACTATCCTACTTACACCATTCTAACCGCCTGAGTCATGACCTTAGGCGGGCGAGAGTGTTCTATGTATTGCCAGACAGATGTCGCAGGCTAGATTGGTCTATATTACCAACTCGTATGCATGTTCCTATACGAGCCTATCTAGCCCCTGTCCAAGTTTGATACTGTAAGGATAAGCTGGGTCAAAAACTTCTGCGCGTTCAAAATCGATCGGCCGCATTGATGCAATACGGTATTGCCCATTATCATCCCTGCTATACTCAATGATAAAATCTTTCAAACGCCATGGTTTATCAATCCCTGTATCATGCCGTACGGTCTCAGCGATGTCTTGTATGCGCGAAAGGGCGTCAGTCATCAGCTCTCGCTGATTTGACTCCGGCACAGCATTGTCCACAAAGAAATTGCGTACCGTTCGCCCGCTCTCGCCATTTATCTTCTCCATCACAACAAAACCTTGTTGCCCGTTCGTAAAGACCCGAGCAATTGGCTTTGGCGCGTCAACGCCAAGCTTGCGTAGCAACAAAAGCGCCTCGAACTCATCGACTGGCCCCCGACGCTTTGCCTCCACGACATTCTTCACAATCACCTCGGTGTCGCCAGCAAGCGATAGCCCAAAAACTGCCTCACCAGGATACGGATCGTTTGGGTTCGCTATTTTGAGTGATGTCGCCGACTGCAGTAGTTCGGTGCCAATATCAGGACTTGAGAACAGTTCGGATAACTGGCCTTTTACTGCCTCACTATAACTACTGTCGATCCTCATTTCTCGCTGATTTTCCAGGCTTCTCACTTCGTAACCCAAGTTAACCGGCTCCGTGTTTTTTAGCTCGCGAGTATAGTAATGCCGGTGCAGAGCTAGCTGTGTCATACGAAAAGCCAGACGTTCACTGGGGCTAGTCGGTCGACTATACGGTTCCAACCGGCCATCTTCAGTGCGATACAAACCCCCTGCTGACTCTTCGTCCTTGACATTGTATTCTATAGTATCTACTATATTATTTCTTTCCAGCTTGTCACCTTTCAGACCCAGCACCGTTCTTGGTCGGTCTCTTGCACTAAGCAGTCTAATTCGGCTATCATAATCATAGTCTGACCCTGGCACCCCTAGCACGCTCATGATATCGTCAGGAATCGTTCCTGTAAATCCAGTGTCATAGTAATGGGCGGCGTCTGGGTGCTGGATATGAGAACGCAGGTACTCGCCTTTTACTTCGTCGTTAAAGTTATTGCAAAACTTTCGCGGATACACAAGGTAGGTAGGAAACTCTATGAGCGACCCGCCTGTCGCACGGCTACTCATACCGAGTTTGCGGCGGCGGGCGTAGAGTTGAGCACGGCGCCCCACGTACGCATAGACACCGTCACGACCGAGGAATACTTCTTCAAATTCTCTCTCGCCTATCCGCTTAGTGTCCCACTCGGCAAACAATCTATCGTAGTAGCCAGTATCAACTTCAAGTACCTGATTGAATATTTTAGCCGCTCTTTCCAGGGTTTCAGATATATCAATCTCTCCCATCTCGGCTATATAGTCTGCCACCAGCCTGCGGTAGGTCGGCCAGGCATCACCCGTCTTGTCTCCTCGCCCACCGAATAACTCTTGGACATACCGGTCTCCGTACCGCGACGCTATATCCTTCTGCAGTTTATCGTAGGCCTGTTTAATAGTCTCTCTCAATCTCCTATCATCTTCGGTTTTGGGAAGTCGCAAACGTCGATCGGCCTGAACCGCTCTTTTGTGAAATTCCGTCCCCGGTCGAGATGATGTCACATGCTCTATGTCACCCGCCTCGTCTGCGTATGGATGATATTTCACTATACCGCGCAGCTCTGGCTTGAGTTCGGCAATATATGCACGTAACCTAGACGCCTCTTCTGCACCAATAAGCCCCTCCAGGTCAAGCTGAGTAACTTTTTGCGCAGTCGAGTAGTGGTTTGCACATGCCCACAATACAGTACTCCGTGCGACTGTGTCCATACCGTAGTATGATAAATGACCAAGGACGGCATCTGCTAGATCGTCGCTTAATTTTATCTTATCTATACAGCTAAGGACTATTTCTGGGGCAGTTTCACCAAAGACATATACGCATTGCAGTACCTGTAATTCATAGCCGGCATCAATGAGTTCGTAGGCGATACTAGCATCAAGGCCGGTAAAGTTCTTGAGGTAGCCAGCAACTACATCACCGTGGCCGGTATTGATGATTTTGTGGGCAATTTCATTGTGATCGAGACCAGTAAAGTTCTTGAGGTAGTAGGTGACTGTCCCACAATTACCAGCATCGATGAGTTTGTGGGCAATTTCATTGTGATCAAGGCCGGTGAAGTTCTTGAGGTAGTAGGCAACTGTCCCACTCTCACAGGCATCGATGAGTTTGTGGGCAATACTAGCATCAAGGCCGGTGAAGCTATCGAGGTTGCGGGCAACTGCCCGACCATGGCCGGCATTGATGAGTTTGTGGATGTCATGGTTCGTCAATTGATGGTTAGAATTCTCGCTTACCAGAGTCTCAAGCAACTCATCAACAGTGTATGTATCTTCTACCGCCTGCTTAAACCCTCTCTCACCATCTCGCGCAACATGACCAACAAGAGAATTCTCGACACAAGAAAGACCTTCGTGATTCTCTGCCCGACCCGCAGAGTCCCCTGTCAAGTCTTCAGAGTCCAATGAACCTTCGGTTATGTATTCAGAATCATCTACTCTTATAATTTTTCCTGTTTCGTGACCGTTCATTTTTTCCTTTTACCTATTGATGATTATGGTCTATATTGTAATATATAGCCACTGAACGCCGCAAGTATTCTATTCTAAAGTGTCTTACTCGCAGGATTAGGTTTGCAGCTCAGAGAGGACTGTTCCGCCATATTTAGCATGGCGTATCTAACGACTATGGTCATGGTGGATCGGCTGAGGGGATCGGGTCTTGACATGGTTTTTCAATCAGCTTGATTTAGCAAAATACTTGGTTTACTCCCACCGCCGCGTGCTATTGATCTCGTGCTTCTCAAAATACACTTCCGCCAAATTAACATCAAACCGATTCGCCAGCTCCATCAAATAATTCAGTACATCCGCAAATTCCTCGTGCAGATTATCATGGTTATCAGGTCTTTTTTCTCCCTTAAATCCCGTCTCTTTGCGAATCGCTTTCGCCAGCTCGCCAACCTCCTCAGTAAACAATAAGAATACTTCGGTAACAGAATTTTTATCCCATCCTTTTTCTTTACACGTTTGATCGAGGTGTTTTTGTAATTCAGTTAAGCTGATTGTTTGTGGATTCATACTTCTCCTCTATTTATCTCGTTATCGACGCGAATGGCTTGCGTTTATAATTCAACATCCGGCAAGTCCTTCAACTTCTTGCCGTCAAAGCAAAAATACGCTGCACCCTGATAGGCACCGCTATTGTTGGCTTGATTTTTATCTTCGAAGATCTTTCGCACTAGCGGCGACAGTAGCCACCGCTGTCCGCCATACTCAACTTCACGTTCGCCGACAACTTTAGCGACAATCGTCTGGTCTTTGCTAAAGACAATTTTATCGCCGTTTTTGAGGCCTTTTCGATAAAAGCTAAACTTTTGATTACTGTTCTTGGCTTTGGTGATTTTATCAAATTCCGCTTCTTTATTTTTCTGCTCCGGAAAGATCACCTCACCCTCAAACGACAGCAGCAGTTGTCGCACCAAATCATAATCAAGCGCGAAAAGCTCGCTACTACCGACTCGATGCTTGGCAAATATTTCGTGCAGTAATGTTTCCTTTTCGGAGTAGTCAGCCACCTCGATCGCGAACAACCGCTTCAAACCAACCACATTGTAGTAGCCGTTCGCCTCGAGAAAACGCATCCGCTCTGGGTATTGCTTGGTTTGCGCCTTGCCGATTTTGATAAGGCCTGACACTGCGGTGGTCATGACGTAGATGATGCCTTTGCTCATTATAATTCCTCCTTATAACTAATATTCTACACTACTTTCACAGAACCTAGCTTGTTGAAGAATCACTATTTATAACCTGAGAGGCCTCCAGCCGGTCTCTCAGTTGAAAATATTGGCTGGCAGACACTTTGACCGGGTCGTCTGAAGTATCAATCACAGTTTACTCTGCATTTTCTCAACGTAACCGTATCAGCTACCCGCGCCTCACGAGTGGTGTTGAGGTTGGTAATAATGTAGCCGGGTAGCAGTGTTTCCTTTCCGGAATATTCAGTCGCCCCAATCGCTTCATGCATAATGTTGTAGCATTTTATTTTATAAATAATGGCAACTCATTCTTAACTCACTATGCTTTCGGCAAAAAACCGCGCGCCACGAGCGCCTGCCAAGCCGTGTCTGCCGAGAGAGATGACGGCTGAGGCGTTGAAAATCCCTTATCGGGATAGATCTTTATCCGCTCGTAATCACCCAGCATCAACGTCAACATCATGACGGCACTGCCATAGGTTACCTCATATAAGCGATAATATGCCTCTAATGTTGTCGGCTGACTAGTTACATACAGTCGCGGCCGCGGGTGCGGCCACTGAGCCTCGGCGGTTGCCAAAAATCGACGCGTCATATACGGTTTATGAATTAAAATGATATCCTCAGCCTGGATCGCCGCCCCCGCCAGCAGCTGAGCCGAACGGATGATGTTTTCACCGGTATTAGCAGCTTGGTGCTCAAACAGAATCGCCGAGTCGGGCACCGCCAAGCATTGGAGCTGTCGTCCTAGCAGTGTCGCTTCGGTTTCCGTGGCCCTATGATAGGGATTAGCAAATCCTGACACCACAATCCATGAACTAATGCCCGCATGATACAGCTCGGCTGCTCGCTCGGCGCTATCGACCATAGCTCCCGCGCCACCGATCACGATAGCATCCGCCCGCACCGGTAGCCGACTCTCAACACAAAGATATTCCCATAGCACATGAAGATGGTGCCAGTCTTGATCAGTGAGAGCTAGCTGACTACGCGACATGTGTTAGCTCTCGGTGTTTTTTCAATGTCGCTGTATCGCCCACCCGCACTTCACAGTTGATGACGATGTGGCCAATTTCACCGGTGTCCAGCGATGGGCTAGGATCATACCCTGACTGAGATTGATTATGACACCGCTGCCAAAACTCCGGTACCACAAACGTGACCGACGACGCTGCGAAAGCAACTGCCAAATGCGTGTTGTATTCTCTGAAGAAGGATGTCATTCATTCAGTATAGCATCTTACAAAGATGGAGTGACATCCACAGGGTTACTTACGTTTCAACTTCCTTACGAGATATCCACACGACCATCATAATAGACCAGCCAAATAGTGACACTTCCGACACCACTGTCAATGGCACCGAGACTTCGCCCGCATAGTATGTGCCGACGACCTTTAGCAATGCAACACATACGCTTATTAGGATAATCAGCCGAGATTTCGTAATAATTGCTACCGCAATAACACATGCAGACAATGCCAGCGCCATCCAATGTAGTCCCGCAAACAGTTGACTCGCCGATAATACACTTGTTGCTGAGTCAATCGGCAATCCATTCACCGGATAAACGAGTCGGCCAAGCGCCATCATTGCGTAAAATGCGCCAATTGCCACAACAATACCTAGAGCAAGAACTACACCCATGCTAACAGGGTGGCGCCTCCTGAGATTACCGTACAATACCACAACAACGGCTAGCAACATTGACGACCCACATGCTAGCATCTCATCTGCTATCTGAAAAGTAGTCTGGTGCTGTTGCACCCACGCCATCACACCCGAAATGTCTGCTGAAGGTATCGGCAGTGACATTGCAATACTAATGCAGGCCGCGGCAAGCAAACCAAAACCCATCAACCATACGATACTACCAATATACGAAATACGCCGACTGCCTTGCTTCACCACTATCTCACTCCTTTGTCATATACTTTTTCAACGTCACCGTATCACCCACCCGTGCTTCACGCGTAGTCTTCAAGTTGGTGACGATGTAGCCAATTTCACCGGTATCCAGCGATGAGTCAGGGATCATGCCAGGACTAAGATGGCCAACTTCTAGTGCCAGCCCGTTAGCGCCAGTCGCCATCATATGAATTGCTTCACCTTTTTTGATTTGGCCGTCAACCACCCGCACATACAAAATCACCCCGCGGTAATCGTCATAATAACTATCAAAAATCAGTGCCCGCGTCGGGTCGTCCGGCTGGCCAGTTGGCGCTGGAATTCGCTCAACAATCGCCGCTAAAACTTGGTCAACATTCTGCCCAGTTTTGGCAGAAATATGAATAATGTCGCTTTCATCGCAGCCCAGCAAATTAATCACCTGTTTGGACACCCGTGGCACATCAGCGGCCGGCAAATCAACCTTGTTCAGCACCGGAATGATCGTCAAATCCTGCTCCATCGCCAGGTATACATTCGCCAGCGTCTGCGCCTGAATGCCTTGGCTGGCGTCAACCACCAATACCGCGCCCTCGCAGGCCTGCAAACTACGCGACACCTCATAACTAAAGTCAACGTGACCAGGCGTGTCGATGAGATTGAGATCGTAGACAGTTGGCTGAGCCAACCCATTCACACCGACATCTGCACAAACCCGAGAGTCAGACTGCGCTAAGCGGGTGGCAGTCGATGGGGTAGCGCCCGCTTCTGAAGAAATCTCTGATTTTTCAGAAGAAGGGGCGGATCGACTGGCAGGACCCGCGTCTAGCGACCGACGTGAAGACTCTGCAAGAGTCTTCGACGATGGGAGCGGTGATGCGCCGCTCACCTCCACCTCCTGATATTCATATTTCATCCGCACTGGCGCGAGCTTAATGGTGATCCCCTTCTCGCGCTCCAAATCCATACTATCCAGCAGCTGCGACTTCATCTCGCGCTTCTCCACCGTCCCCGTCATCTCCATCATCCGGTCCGCCAGCGTCGATTTACCGTGATCAATGTGAGCGATGATACAAAAATTACGAATACTGGTCAGCGGTTTCATCAGCGCCTCAACTTGCTCATATCAAATCGCGAAAACAGCAGACGTTTAATTCGCACCAAAACCGGGTCGATTTCTGGTAGCCTTAGCCACTTGGACAGCGCACCATACACGACAAAATTGAAAATCGTAATTGCCCCAAACTTGGGTAGCGCCCCCAAAAAACTGTCATCCGACGCCCGGAACGGAATTACCAACACGCTGACGTAGCACGCCACCGCAAGCGGCACCGCGGCTAACGCCATCTTGGCGACCGCTTTGACAAATGTCGCATCAAACAGCTGTGGCATGCGCCGACCTAAAATAACGCATAAAATCACCACCTCGACAAAAGCCACGATCGACTGTGCCCAGGCCAGACCATACGGGCCAAGTTTCGCGTAGTAGCCGAGTATCACCGCCAGCGCCACATTCAACACAATCGCAAAAATCGACACATACATCGGCGTCTTGGTGTCCTGCTGCGCATAAAATCCGCGCGCCACCATGTGATACACCGTCCTGAATAAAATCGCCATCACCAGACAACCGAGAATGTTCGCCATGACCGGATCGCCATTATTATTGATAAAGTGTACTATGTAGCCGCGGGCGAAAAATGTCACCACACAGATCGGGATAATCATCCAGATTACCGTCCTGAGAAATGACCGCAGGTCTCTGCGAAATAGATCCGGCCGCTCTGAGGCGAGGCGTTCAGTTAGCTGCGGAAAGGCAGCATTAGAAATAGCGACGCCGATGAGATTGATCGGCATCATGTGAAGCGTCAATGCTTGGTTATAGCGACGAATGACACCGTCCCCCATCCGCGACGCCAAGTTGACTTCGGCCAGGCTAACCACATAATCCATCCCCTGATCAATTGAGCGGGCTGGTAGCAGCGACAAGACTTTGCGAAAGCCATGGTTACGCCAATAAATCTTGAAATCATAATCAAAACCGAGGCCGATCAATCCAACCGCACTGACGATGAGCTGCAGCACCGACCCGAGCACCACGCCGAGCGCCACGCCCATAATGCCGCCATCAAAGATCTGCCAGCCGAACAGGTTGATGCCATTGGTAAACCACAACGTACCGATGATAATCCCGACATTGTACAGCATCGGCGCCAGCGCATAGAAGGTGAAGCGACCGACCGCTTGCTGGATGCTGGCGATCACCGCCGCCACCGCAAAGATCAGCGGATTTACGGCGATCACCCGCATCATACTGACCGCCAATGCGTGACCAGCCTCGCTCAGCCCCGGCGCGATCAGATATTTCATTAGCGGATCAGCAAAGACGATGATCAGAACGCTCGTTACCAGCGTCACCAATGCCATGAGATTAATCATGCTCGAGCTAATTTGCCAGGCTGATTGCTTATTACCCTTGACCCACCGCTCATTAAATACCGGGATGAAGGTAACGCTCAGTGCCCCCGACACTAGAATCGCAAACATAAAATCCGGCACCATGAACGCCGCCGTATAGGCATCCAGCCCGACTGGATAGCCAGCCAAGTGAGCCTTCTCGTTGGGAAAATATGCCGCATTCAAAAAGCGATCGCGCAGCAGCCCCAGCAAGCTTGACAGCAACATCGAGCTCGCTAAAATCGTGGCAGCTAACTTGACTGTCAGCCGCTGATTGATCTTGTTGACAACATTACGAACGCGCCCCATACCAATTTATGCGTGCAGTTTTGCTTCCTTTGGCAGTTTCGTCCCCGAAAGAATCTCGTCCACCGCCGCTTCTTCTAATGTCTCATCTTTGAGCAGCGCCTCAGCCAATTTATCGAGGAACGGACGATTGGCTTTGAGTACCAGCATTGCCCGCTGCTTAGCCTCGGTGATCAGCTGCGACACTTCCTGATCGATCAGCTTAGCAGTTTCATCCGAGTACGGCCGCTCGCGGGTCATCTTGTCAAACATCAGCCCGCCGTTGTCTTCGTGGAATACTTGATCGCGTAGGCTCTGACCCATACCTTGCTCAATCACCATATCGCGGGCAATCTCAGTGGCTTTACGCAGGTCTGAGCCAGCACCCGTAGTAATGCCGTCATCGCCGTAGATAATCTGCTCGGCAATTCGACCGCCCATCGCCCGAGCCAAAATATCTTTGAACTCGTAGACGTTGGTGTAGCTCTTGTCCTCTGGCGGTAGGAACCAGGTTACACCGCCGGTACCGCCGCGCGGAATAATTGTTACCTTGTGAACTGGATCAGAATCCGGCAAGACATGGCCGACGATGGCGTGGCCTGCCTCGTGGTAAGCTGTCAATTCCTTCTCGTGGTCGTTCATTACCTTGGCCTTGCGCTCCGGTCCGATCGCTACCCGCTCAAATGCCTCGGTCAGTTCATCGTTGGTAATTTTCTTTTTATTGCGACGTGCGGCGATAATTGCTGCTTCATTAGCGATATTGGCGAGATCCGCTCCCGATGAGCCAGCCGTCTTGGCGGCCAATTTATCCAGGTCAACCGTCTCGTCAGTTGGCTTTTTCTTGAAATGAACCTTAAGAATTGCCTCGCGGTCTTTGCGCTCCGGCAGGGTAATCGTCACTCGCCGGTCAAATCGCCCCGGGCGCAGCAACGCAGGATCCAGCACATCCGCCCGGTTCGTCGCCGCCAAAACAATCACATTAGTGTCGCCATCAAACCCGTCCATTTCCACCAGGATCTGGTTCAAGGTCTGCTCGCGCTCGTCGTGACCGCCACCCATGCCCGAGCCACGTTTGCGGCCCACCGCGTCAATCTCGTCGATGAAAATGATACACGGCGCATTTTTCTTGGCCTTTGAAAAGAGATCACGCACCCGGCTGGCCCCAACACCGACAAACATCTCCACAAACTCCGAGCCAGAAATTGAGAAGAACGGCACGCCCGCCTCGCCAGCCACCGCCCGGGCCAGCATGGTTTTACCAGTACCCGGATTACCGACCAGCAAGACACCCTTCGGAATCTTAGCACCCAGCTCCTTGTATTTTTTCGGGTGCTTCAAGAAATCGACGACTTCTTGCAGGTCCTGCTTAGCATTATCATTGCCGGCAATATCCTCAAACAGCACCTTTTCCTTGTCCTCACCATACAGCCGCGCTTTTGACTTACCAAAGCCCATCGCTTGATTGTTCTGTCCCTGAGCCTGACGCATCATGAACATGAAAAAGATCACGATGATCACTACCGGTACGATCATCACCGTCAGATTCCACAGTACCTCACCGGTTTGCGATGGCGGCAGAACGTTAATTTCGACCTTGGCGTCCTTGTTCAAACCTTGCTCATAAATCGTACTACCGGATTCCTTGACTGATTTCTCGGTCGGCTGTTTTTGACCCTTGGGGGTAATTTTCAAATCATTACCCTGGATATCAATCTTGGCAATCTCCCCGGCATTTGCCCGTCGCACTACGTCGGTCAATGCCACATTCTTCAAGTTGCTATTTGGCGACAGCGCCGCATACACTGCCAGCCCAAGAAACACAATGATTGCCCAAAACAGTCCCAGCCGAGCAACCTGCCCGACCCCTTTCTTAGTATTCTTTGGCGTCTTTCCTGCCATACGTCACATAATCCTTTCTCTTTCGTCCTAGCGAGTCACTCGTTTTATTGTAACACTTTTTACGGACAATTTCACCCGCACGCTGGCGGCTGGCTGCCACACCGTTCCTGCTCGACCAGTTTTGATGGCGATCAGTAGTCGATCCAGCTGTGCTGAGAGTAGCGACACGCCAGTCAGTCGCTGCACTTCTCGGTGGAGCAGCTCGCGCGCCGGCTCGATCGGGATATGTGTCCAAAAATAACGGCTACTGAGGCGTGGTGACAACTGCATTATTTCTTGGTCAATCTCTTGGCGCAGCCGCCATTGCTGACGCCATAACCGACCAAGCGCCGCCCGTTGCTGATCAGTCAACCTTGCCTGTAGCTGTCGGCGCAGCTGATTACGCAGATAAGCATTTGACTGATTCGTCGCATCCTCCACCCACTCCAGCCGGTGGCGCAGCGCATAATCATATATGTCTTGCTTTGTCCATTCCAATAGCGGCCGCTCAATCCGCTGATCGCCCATAGCCGCCAAGCCCCGCCAGCGCGTACCGCGCCGCAGGTTGAGCGCTATCGTCTCAATCACGTCATCCTGGTGATGGGCCGTCGTCACGCACCCACCCCACCGTGCCGCCACGTCAAAGAGAAATTGATACCGCCGCTGGCGCGCCGTATCCTCACTGGCTGCCGGCCCCAATTCCTCACGCTTCGCAAAATACGGCACCTTATACCGGCAGGCAAGCCCCGCCACAAACCGCGCATCCGCCGCCGATTCTGCCCGAATGCCATGATCAAAGTGAGCCACCGCCACCTCGTCCTGGCCATGCCGTAATACGCTGTCGAGGAGCACCACGCTGTCCACCCCACCCGATACCGCAATCAGTCGCTTCATGAGGATATTATGACACACACTGCGGGGTTACGTGATACAATACTCACTATGCACGAGACAACCATCCTCTGCTTTGGTGATTCCAACACCTTTGGGCAGCGGCCCGATACGAACGCGCGATATGACAAGTCGGTGCGCTGGCCGCGGCGACTGGGGGCGCTGCTAGCGGACGAGGCGCGCCAATATTATATCATCGAGGAGGGGCTGGGTGGTCGGCGGACTGACCTTGATCATCCCAATCCAGCCAAGCCGTCGAGAAATGGCTGGACGTATTTTCCGCCGTGCCTGGCCAGTCATCAGCCCGACATCGCCATCATCATGCTGGGAACAAATGATGCCCAGATTTGCCACCAGCGACCAGCCGAGGCGATCGTGACGACACTGGCACGTTACGTAACCTGTTGTCATGAGTCGGACGTCACGCCGCTGCTCGTTGCGCCGCTCATTCCAGACCCTGCTGGACTGTTTAACGAGGCAATCGTACCGCGATCGGCGTGGCACTTTGATGATACAGCCGTGGCGACACTAACTGCACTACCTGAAAAAATTCGAACCTATGCTACTAAATATAATGTTGCGTTTTTCGACGCCAACACATATGCCGAGGCCGGTGTAGACGGGCTACACTGGACAGCAGCAGGTCACGAGCGATTTGCCCGAGCAATCGCCCAGATGATACGTGAAATCGCGTAGAATACTCAAACGTCAGTTAGTTTGATGTCTTCGATTTCGCTGGGCCCTACCCAATAGACTCGATCGCCAGCCTCGAAAATAGGCGCCGCTGCTGCCACTAACACTGAGGAAATTCGTTCCTCTGTTAACCCCTTAAAGGCTGGATTTTTGAAAAAATCAGCTCTTTTTATACCAGCATCACCGGCACGACGTAGGATAAACTTCGCCACTTCACTAATATTGGCGTCAGCCGGAGAAGCCTCGGGCTGACGCAGGGTGTCCCACCCCCCATGTTCTTGAGGTAGTAATTTCTTCGTCGGCATAGTTAGCATCATTTCGCTCATAGCTATCTATATCCTCCTCAATATTATTTTCACAAGTATATCATCGTATCGTCAACTCTTGCAATAGCGTGCGCAATATGTCATCCACATATTAAAGCACCGCGGCCCATACAGACCGCGGATAAAAAACAATTCTGGTAGCACCGGGTGGACCCGAACCACCGACCTCAGGCTTATGAGTCCTGCGCTCTAACCAGCTGAGCTACGGTGCCACACGTCACCAATTGTACCAAACGAGTCAGAAAATCTCAACCGCCTCGAGAACCTACTCATCAGGCGGGGCCTAAACTGCTAATCAAATAAGGCCAGGCAAGTTTCGCCCCCGGCGACTAGGCCACCAGCTCCACGCCTTCTTCGTCCAGCAGTTCCAGTCGCCGCATCACCAACGAACGTAGCTCCTCGCACGTCCGCCGGCGCTGCCATGTCCGCAGCTGGTCGTTATTGACCGCGTCTAAAAATTGCCCAAGCTCGTGCTCAGTGATATCCATATTGTCGCCTTTCTGTGTTTGTTAAACCGTGGCTTTACTATAGCACACATTTGACATAAGTGCAATAGTATGACAGCTCGTATAACCACTCGCCCAATACTCCCATCGGCTTCCCTCGGCAAACCGCTTGTGATAAACTGGAGGGAGAGGATTTTACACAAACATGACCCCGGCTATTATTTCATCACTTGCCATCGTCGCCTTCTCGGCACTGATCCACGCTAGTTTTCAGCTCAGCGTCAGCGTCTTGACTTTGCTCAGCGGCCATTCCCTCGGCAAGCAAACCGCCCACCGAAAAGTATTGCGACTGATGAACGGATTCGTGTGCGGAGTGTTGGTACTGACAGTACTGCTGATATCGGCGATCGTCTACTATCTGTCACTGGTTATTCATCACGCCGCTCAGGTCGAGCAGCTGGTGGCGGCCATCGTCTGCGGGCTGATGGTTGGATTGGGCGTGGCGACCTGGGCGGTGTACTACCGACGGGGCGAAGGTACAGCCTTGTGGCTACCGCGCAGCTTCGCGACCTATCTATCAAAGCGCTCAAAAGCGACGCGTCACAGCGCCGAGGCCTTTAGTCTCGGGATGGCGAGCGTGGTGGCCGAATTACTGTTCATCATCGGGCCGATGGCGGCAGCGGGCCTCGCAACCGTCCTACTACCATCAACCGAGTGGCGCCTCATCGCCATCGCCCTCTACGTCGTCATATCACTGCTATCACTGGTCGTCGTCTTAGTGTTGGTCGGTAGCGGCCATTCCCTCGCCCACCTACAACAGTGGCGGATGGCACATAAACGTTTCTTGCAATTTGCAGCTGGCGGCAGCTTGATCATCTTGGGCGGCTTTTTGTTCGTTGATCGAGTACTTGGCATCGTCAGCTATGGAGGTTTTTAATGTCAGAAGGGCACCCAAACCGACCAACCATCGATGTCGTCAAGCGCGGCAAGCGACCGAGCGAAGAGTTTGACCCGACAAAACTCCACCACTCTATCCTGGCGACCTGCCTGAGTATCCGCACACCCGAAGGCCAAGCTGACGACATCGCCAAGTCAGTCACCCTCGGCGTGATGAGTTGGTGCGAGACCCGGCCAGAAATTACCACAAACGACATCCGACACCGCGCGACGCAGCTGCTGCAGAAACTACACACCGACGCAGCATTTGTTTATCAACACCATAAGACGATCATGTAGGGGGCACATGGCACAAAAACCAACTTTTGACTATGATGTAATTGTTATCGGCAGCGGGGCCGGCGGTTCACCAGCCGCAACTGTCTTGGCGCGCGCTGGCAAGAAAGTCGCCATCATTGAGCGCGGTACCTTTGGCGGCGAATCCCCAAACTGGGGCGACATTCCGACGGGCGCCCTACTCTACACTGCCGACGTCTACCACGAGGCCAAAACAGCGGCCAAGTTCGGCCTGCGCACCAGCACGGTCGGCTATAATTATCCTTCGCTACTCGCCTGGAAAGACACCGCCATCAAGCGCACCGGCACCGGCGGCAACCGCAGTTACTACGAGAAACAAGGCATCAGCGTCTTTACCGGTAGCGCCCACTTTCTCAGTCCCAACGAGATTACCGTTAATCGCCGCCACTTATCAGCGCGCAAATTCCTGATCGCCAGCGGCTCAACCTGGCGCGATGATCACATCCCGGGCCTCGACGAAGTGGCTTATCACACGCCGCAAACCATCCTCTCGCTCAAGCGCCCGCCCAAAATACTGTTCGTTGTTGGCTCTGGCACAACGGCGATGGAGCTGGCATATTTATTCTCGACCTTTGGCAGCAAGGTGTATGTCGCCGAGACCGCCGGGCGTATCTTGCCCGAGTTTGACCAAGAAGTTGGCGAACTGATCGCCGCTGATGCCAAGGCACAGCGCGGCATGAACATCCTCACCCAGACAAAGCTGGTCGCCGTCCAGAAAGACGGCATCGCAAAGCGCGTCACCTACGCTCGTGGCGGCCAGCAGCATTCAGTGCGCGTTGATGAAATCCTCATCGCCGACGACCGCCTACCGACGACCGACATTGGCCTAGAAAATGCGGGCGTAGCATATACTGAACATGGCATTCAAGTCAGCGAAGCGATGCAGACTTCGGCGCGGCACATCTTTGCGGCTGGCAGCGTCGTTGACCTTCAGGCACAGACACACACCATTCTCAGCCACAGCCGCACCGCTGCACACAACTTACTACACCGTAATTTCATCGCGCTTGACGATAGGCCGCGTTTGACGATCGCCTTCACCGACCCGCAGATCGCCCGAACGGGACTAGACGAGGACGACTGTCTGCGCCGCGATTTGAAAGTAAGTATTGCCCTTGCGCCACTGACCTTGACCGCTCGCAGCAACATCACCGACCGACGCAGTGGGTTTGTCAAATTGATCAGCGACAAAAAAGGCGTCCTGCTCGGCGCCACCATCGTCGCACCGGGCGCCAGCGACTTGATGACCGGCCTCAGCCTCGCCATCCGTCACGGCCTAACCGCCAAACAATTGATGAGCACACCAAATTGTTTCGTTGCCTGGTCAGAGGCGGTACGCATTGCGGCGGGGAAATTGGCAGCGTGATGGTAAGGAGTAAATACTCCATGACTATGGTATCAGTAGGAGAAGAGAGCGAAGCGAAGAACATCGCCAAAGCTCTCGTCGAGCAAAAACTGGCCGCGTGTGTGCAGCTGCTGCCGATTCAGTCAACCTACATTTGGCAAGGAAATTTTGAATGCGATGCAGAGATCTTGATGCTTATCAAGTCGCGCAAAGATGACTTTGTGGCAATTGAAAGAGTAGTCAGGTCGCTCCATAGCTATGACGTAGCAGAGATAATCTCATTTGATATTACTGCTGGATCACAGCTATACCTTGACTGGATCGATGAGACATGTAGATGAATGCTAAACAAGAGCATTCTCAACAATGTATTGAGAGGCCTCTGCAAATTTCTCTTTCCACAGACAATCCTTTAAGGCCGCACCCCCGAGAAGCTTCCTTCTAACACTGAAAAAAGTTAATAAGTCCCAGGGATCGGGCTTCTCCCCGTCCAAACGTTGCATCTGCACATCATGGAGTAAACCTACCAACGGCGATACTCTATTACTATCAAACTGAAAGGTCGGATAAAGGTGATATCCGTGATCAGGAACTGCAAGAACGCTACCGCGGCGCACCGCAGCAAGTGTAATGCTGGAAGCATACTCCCCACCACCAAGCTCTTTGACTGCCTCTTCTGTCGTCAGGAATTGATTTTCTTTCAAGAGTTGATTTCTCGCCTCATTGGCGCGTGCAATTGCCCCGAGGTACATCTGATACCCTGGCGACCTCGAATTACTCAAACCATCAGGACAGCCCTCTCTAAAATCTCTATCAATCTGATTCCTCCACTGAGCATCGATTTCTGAAGGAAACTGTCTAGCGGGTAGTTGAGGCAATGAACTTAGACGCTCTGTCATGATGTTCTAATATAGCATGACCAGGTCAAAAAGGCTAGACGTAGCCACCCCAGCCAATTTACACCACGACTTCACATGTATCAAAAACAAAAACGACCTCAACTCATGAGGCCGAAAAATCAATAAACATGGTTGCGGGGGTAGGATTTGAACCTACGACCTTTTGGTTATGAGCCAAACGAGCTACCAGGCTGCTCTACCCCGCGGCACATTGTCCATCTTAGCAAACACGAATTATTTTTGCAAGCTCTGACTCGTCCGCCGCGCACCAAAGAGGAAATTGATCCACTGCTGGAAGTTACTGGTCGGTTGCTTTTGCGGCGTGGTTTGGGCGGTCGGTTGCTGCTTGGCCGCGTCGGTTGACGGCACGATCAGCAGCTTTTCGCCGGGCGAGCCACGGCCCAGACGCTGGCGCACCGCGAGATCGAGGTACTCATCGCTTTCATAATATTTTGACTCATATGCCAACAGCTCGGTGCGCAATTTCTCAACCGTCAGCTGGTACTTTTTTTGATCGACCATCTGCTGCAATTCATAATTGCGCTGCATCGATTCGATCGACCCCCACGCCCAACTCAGCGCGATCAGCGCCGCCGCCGCAACCACAACATTATTCAGCGTCAAATAATCGTGACGCACGTGGTACCAAAATCGTTTGAGTTTCAGCATGTTCATGTTGGTTTTATCAGAAGCTATGGCTATATTATGAGGGGTCGGGTGGGGTTAGTCAAGATGAGCGGATCTGCAGATGATTTTACTGGGTGATCATAGCATGAATGGCTAAACATTAGTAAGGGCCAAGCTGTAGGGGGCTAGTAGCAATCTAGTGAAATTACCAGTCCATTTCGGCCGCCCGTAGTAAGCTCAGTACACCAGTTCCATAAACTCGGAAGAGTTCACATATTCAAAATCATGTACCAGATGGTCGCTCAGGAGATTGTTAACATTCAAAGGGCGTGGCACCGCAGCACCGAGATATATAGCTGCAATGAGCGCCGTCGATAAGCTGTGGCGAAGATTGAGTACGGCAAGCTTTTCAAAAATATCCGCTTGATGTGTTTCGAGGTAGGTTTTGTGTAGCTTGGTCATCGAGCCCTTCGCGAGTTCTGGCTGCGTCACGTCAAGCCCCAGATCCTCAGCCACATCGACGAGGCGCCGGCTAGCTATCGGCGTCAGACGATCAACATCGTACCTCGTGTCAATGACCGCTTGATTTTGCCGCCGCTCTCTCCACTTGTTGTACAGCCAATCCACTTGTTCAGTTGCAATTGGCGACGACCGTTTCAGCACTGACAAATCGGCACAGAGTTGGTGGCCTGCAAAGGTCACGCTGGACAATGTCCGCGAGGAAGCGATATCTGACTCGATCATTTCTAGAAGCCGCGGCCCCTCGTCCTCTGATTCTAGATAGACTGACTTGAATCCAAATTCGAGCAGGCTTTGATCCTCCAGTGAATCAAAAGTTGCAAGGTCAATGATGGCCCATGAGTAGCAAAACGGTTTTGATGCTCCCCGAACCCGGAAATTCTTTGTCCACTCAACATCGAGCGCAGCAACGAGACTTCGTTCCTGACTAAACGGGCGCTCTGGGTCACCAAACGAGCGTTCCGCCCACTGCAAGTTTGTTCTCAGGTGCATCGACTTATGTATTCTCCTAGAGACGATTTTAACTCACATAGATGCTTTTACCAAGATACGGTCATAGTCGAAGAACGGCGCCAAGCCGAGGGGCATGACGTAACACTTTTGGTAGCCTAGATCGCTAAATATATGATCCCGTATCGCGTCAGTCAGCTCAGCTGACCATCATCCAGCGAGCGGGGAGATGAAAGTCCATTCTCTTCCTGGGCCGAACCTAGCAAGAAAAAGCTCTCTCTCGATAGCTTTGCGACACTTTTCGTATGACTCCCATGCTTGGTTGGTGACTTCATGCAGCGCTTTGCGTCGTTCTTCCAAGTTACTGCGCTGCTCGGAAGTGAGCAAAGCCTGGAAACGCGGATTAATTATAGCTGCTGAAATGACGTTCAACTGCCTGTAAAGCTCTGCCCAAAGCACCTTTAGTGCTTCACGCTTTTCTTCGCTTGGGGGGCTTTCGATAAATTCAAGAGCGCCGACACATAGCTCATTAGGCACATTGAAGATATGATCTCCCGAAAGTGTGCTGATGTAAGCAGCGTCTTTGTCGCACGCCATTAATGATTCGTACGATACGACTGACTCGCTAGGGGTTTCACGATTGTCTTTAGCTGCGGTTTCTGCAGTCATTTCCCTTACTGTCTCGTTTGCTATCTCCCCAAGCTTTCTCGTATGCTCATATGGCCGTCCGCACTTTTCACACACTTTTTCCTTGCGAGATATTTCCTCCGGGGCTACATCTACGCCAGGTATGGCCTCCGCCTGCTGAGTTACTGGTGGCTCTTGCTCTGGTGGTCGGAATAGTTGCCGTCGTTTTTTCATCCTACTTTTTAATATAGCACAAACTCAGGAACTAGTAGCAAACTCCGGATAACCAGAAGCTATCTCCTCAAAGACTCCTGCGCGTCCTCAGCGGCGAAGCGGATCGGGTACATACTCGCTTTTGGAAATTCTCTTTTGAGTCTGGCAGTCAAATCATTGTAGTGCATACCAGGGTTCTGATCCAACAGCCTAGTTGCAGCCTGAGACAGATTGGCATAAAGCTCGTGTTCCTCGCGCAGCATGTCATTAATATTCTGCACTACAGTTCTTTCCTCTACTTTGTCTGGATCAGCACCAACATCACCAGCACTAACATGATCTGTCTCTGGAAGCTTCAGATCCTCCATATTATCTCCTGTCTCCGTTCGCTTGGGTTATATTCGTGGTGGGGGTGGCTGGGATCGAACCAGCGACCAACAGGTTATGAGCCCGCTGCTCTAACCGCTGAGCTACACCCCCATGAGCGATATTATACCGTAAAAGCAGCCGAGTGAGAAGTACCGTCATTTACCCTACTGCTGGCCGGCAAGCTGCTCGCGCGTTCCTGAGCGCAGCGCGCGCCATTGCAATTCCTTCCCTATTTATCTGTTTTTGTTCCTCGGTTAGCGGACCCTGGCCCCACAAGGCATGAGCCTCCCTGGTACGTGTACCTAAAACCGTAGGGCTATGGTGAGGCCGTAGTTTCTTATCCGCGGGGATATTCTGATCAGATAGTCGCTCATCAACCGCATGGGCGTTCTGATCAGCCGGCGGTTTAAGCCCAAGTGCCCATCGCGCTTTATAATATGGCCAGCCCATTTCATCGACAAGCTCATCAACCTTCTTCCACTCCTCCGCGGTCAATTCACGGCCCCGCTCACCAGTCTGCGATAGTTCACTCATAACTAGTAAATATCATATTTTGCCCATAAAAGCAATACTACCTCAGCGCCACAGCCCCTCACCACAAAAAGACTCCCGCATGAGCGAGAGTCTTTGAGGCACCTGTTTGTTTGATACCATTGTACCGGTAACCAGGTGTATAATGCAAGTGCTTATTTCTTCTTTTTGATTGTCAAAAAGCCGTTGCGTGGATTCTCGGTAACGATCCGATCATCTGGCAAATCGCATGGCTCGCCCTTGGCGTTCTTTTCAACCTTGGCGAAAAAATAAATCGTCTGCGTTTTGCCACCGCGCAGCGTGACTTCGGTTTTATGCAAGTAGTATGTAATGCCTTTTGAGTTTGTGTGCTTATAAGCCATTCGTATACCTCCTGTTAGTATTATACTATTCTAGATTAGCGTCTCTGTTGACCCCTGTCAAGCCTAAAGCGGTTTTTGACGATACCGAAGCAGTAGTTTCAGTACCGCCAAAGCCACCAGTCGAGCAATGATAATCAGCATAATTACCCCTGTTACCACCAATGACCAGCCCGCCAAGTCCGATGACCAGAGCGGCGGTACAAATGTCTGGTAATATGGTGCTGTGGCAGGCGGCATAAATTTGAGGTCAAGCGACGAAGCGGCCGGGTACTTCGCCCATTCATCATTGATACAGCTGACGTAGCGCGGGTCGGCCGTAGCATAAAATCGCCCCCAGCCGCCAGCCTGTGCTCGGGCGTCACACACTTGGCGGACTTTAGCGACTGTATCGTTGCTGGAACGAGAGGCCGACTTTGACTCAAACGCTTTCCAGGCCACCTCGTAGGCCCGCTTGTACGAGTGCTCCAGAGCGATGCGTCCCGGGTCAGCGTTCATGTGCGCAACCACGTAGCGCTGCAAGTCATACACCCGCCGCTCCAGCGCCCCCTCGTCGCCCTCCTTGTCGGCGTTGATGACGGCGTCACGGCGCTCGATCATGCCAATATTATTTAGCCTGAGGAATGTCGCACTGACAAACGACGCCATCACCAGCAAAATGACCAGCTGCCATGTCTTAATTTCTTCTAGTCGCCGGATCGCCCGACGCGTGCCTCGCTTATCTGCCATTCCCCACCTTTCTCAAGTCCATTATACCAAAGATACTGGGCGAATGCGACACGGGGCTAGCGTCAGTGGTATAATGACGCTATGAGGATTTATTTTTCGGGAATTGGTGGTGTGGCGATTGGGCCACTAGCAGAAATGGCCATCGGCGCTGGACACGAGGTCTGTGGCTCTGACCGGGTGGCCGGCTTGATGACGGAGGCGCTCAAGCAGGCCGGCATCACGGTGTCGTTTGATCAGTCGGGCGAGTTTTTGCGCAGCAAGCATCAGCGAGAGCCCTTTGACTGGTTTGTCTATACGGCGGCCCTGCCAGCGGATCATCCAGAGTTGGTACTGGCGAGACAGCTAGGGATTCGCACCAGCAAGCGTGACGAGCTACTCGCTCAGATTATCGCCGACAAGCAGCTTAAGCTCATCGCCGTCACTGGTACGCACGGCAAGACGACGACGACTGGTATGCTGGTGTGGACGTTGCAGCAACTCGGCGTGCCGGTGAGCTACCTAGTTGGCTCGACGCTTAGTTTTGGCCCAAGCGGTCGGTTTGATCCGGCCAGTCAGTTTTTGGTGTATGAATGCGATGAATTTGACCGCAATTTCCTCCACTTTTCGCCGTGGCTAAGCCTCATCACCTCAGTTGATTATGATCATCCCGACACCTTTCCGACGCCAGATGATTACCGAGCGGCGTTTCGGCAATTTGGCGAGCAGTCGACGCAGGTGATCGCTTGGCGAGAGGACGCTGAGGTATTTACTCCGGCCAATGTGACGGTGCTTGAACAGACTGATCCCCAAATAACGCTGGCTGGCGAACACAACCGGCGTAACGGCACGCTGGCAGCACGGGCGGTGATGCTGGTGCGAGAGGCGGCTGCCCTTGAGATTGAGACTGAGGCGATTATCGCGGCGCTCAACACCTTTCCGGGTACCGGCCGGCGCTTCGAGAAGCTAGCTGACAATCTCTACACCGACTACGGCCATCACCCATCGGAGATTGCCGCCACGCTGCAGCTGGCCCATGAGCTGAATGACCGCGTGGTGCTCGTCTACCAGCCACATCAAAATATTCGCCAGCACGAGGTTCGTGAGCGCTACACTGATGAGATTTTTACCCATGCCAGCGAGATATATTGGCTGCCGACGTACTTGACCCGCGAAGACCCAAACCTGCCGGTGCTGACGCCAGAGGAATTAACGCACCAATTGACGACGGACAAGGTGCATATCGCGCAGCTGGATGAGGCGCTATGGCACACGATTGAACAGCAACGAGCGCGCGGCGCGCTGGTACTCGGTATGGGTGCCGGGACAATCGACGGGTGGCTGCGCGAGCAATTAGGTCGCAGCGCCTGATCACGGTTCGCCTACTCGTCAGGCTCACCACCAAGCGCCGCCCGGATATCATCATACGAAAATCCCTGACGGGCCAGATACGCCATAAATTTTTGTTGATCGCCGGCGTATTTGTGGCGTTTTTTAGCGATAATTTTTTGCAGTTCCTCGTCGTCGGAGCGGATATTTTCGCTAACTAACTGTTCTATCGTCTCGCGCTCAATCCCCTTTTGCGCTAGTTCCAATTTGAGCCGCCTGACACTGGTGCCTTTTTGCATAAATCGATGTTCCAGCCAAAAGCGGGCAAACTTTTCATCATCGAGGTACTGTTTCTCGATCAGCCGCGCCAGCACCCGCTCGGTAATTTCCGGTTTCACGCCTGGACGCTCAGTAATTTCACCAGTCTTTGGCGAGCGCTTTTTGGTCGGCCTGGTTTTACGCCACAAATAATCCCGCACTTCTTTAACCGAGCGCGGCCGTGTCAAACAATACTCCATGGCCCGGGCGTACAACTTGCCAAACTGACTCTCGTCCTCTAGCGCTGTCAATTCGTCGTCGGTATATTCGCGCCCAACCTTAATCCCCAGCTCGCCCACCTGAAAGACATCAAGGCTAAAGCGATATTTGCCATCAACGCTAACATTGACGCGGTTTTTATCGCGAGTCTGGAGAGAGATGTCGGTGATTTTCATAAAAATATTATAACGCGAAGACGGTGAGCTCGCTACTGGCAGAGGCTACTCGACTACTTCGACAACCTTACCATGCACGCCGTTGTAGCAAGCAGCAGCACGCGGCTCGGTGATGACCGGTAGTTGCCCTGGAATAGCGCTCATATTAACGTCGTCAAGCGTACCGGCCTCGACGCAACCAAGCGTGATGTGCGGGCGGAACCCATCAACATCCAGCCCTGGGTGAATACCATCCAGTGCCGCGAGTAATTGCTGACGCGCCTCAATCATCCAGGCATTTTTCTGCGTGCGTAGCTCAACCCAAATACAGTTACCGGCCTCGTCTGGCAAGAAACTAACACCATCAAGCACCAACTTACTTAGGATAGGTAGTGCCGCAGCGGCCGACTTGAGGCGTGGCATGTCCTGCTCGGTCACGTTAATCAGTGTCACGTGTGGGATAAACTCACCAAAGTCAAGATTCATTTTTTCTGACAGCTCTCGAAGATACGCATTCTGCTTATCATCAAAGACGAGGCTGACTGATGCCATATGTTTTTCGACTGGATATGCGGTTTCTGCTGCGCGCATTAGTTTTCTCCTTCTTTTACTTTCTCCCGAACCTTCTGGTCAACTTCCGCCAGAACCTCAGGATGTTCTTTCAGATACAACTTAGTTTTATCACGGCCTTGACCAATGGTCTCGCCGTTATATTTGTAAAAGGCGCCAGATTTTTCAACAATGCCGTGCGTGGCTGCCAAATCCAGAATATCGCCAGTTTTAGAGATGCCTTCATTATACATAATGTCAAACTCAGCGATGCGGAATGGCGGCGCAATCTTATTTTTCACCACCTTGATCTTGGTACGGTTACCGAGGATATCATCGCCAACCTTGATCTGCCCAATCCGGCGAATATCTACCCGCTGCGAGGCGTAAAACTTCAGCGCGTTACCACCCGTCGTGGTCTCCGGATTGCCAAACATCACGCCAATCTTCATGCGAATCTGGTTGATGAAAATCACCGTGGCTTTCGACTTGTTGATGATACCAGTCAATTTACGCAGTGCCTGACTCATCAGCCGCGCCTGCAGGCCCATGTGAGAATCACCCATATCGCCGTCAATTTCTGCCTGCGGTGTCAGCGCTGCCACCGAATCCACCACGATGAGATCTACCGCATTTGAGCGCACCAAGGTTTCAGTAATCTCCAGCGCTTGCTCACCGTTGTCCGGCTGCGATACCAACAGATTTTCCGTATCGACACCCAACCGCTTGGCGTAGGCCGGGTCAAGCGCGTGCTCAGCGTCGATGAACGCTGCCGTGCCGCCCTGCTTTTGGATTTCGGCGATAGCGTGTAGTGTCAACGTTGTCTTACCTGAACTTTCCGGGCCGTAAATCTCAATAATGCGGCCTTTCGGGTAACCGCCGCCCAATGCCAAATCGAGGCTTAGCGAGCCCGACGGAATCACCTCAACGTCAACTTTGTGCGCTTCGCCCAGCTTCATAATCGAACCATCACCAAACTGCTTGGTGATCTGATCCATGGCCAGGCCCAATGCCTTTAATTTACCATTATCAATCTTTTTTTCTGGCGCCTGAGCCGTGCCAGTTGCGGCGTCTGTTTGGTGTTTATTATCGGTTTTCGCTGCGCTAGCCATACCTCTCCCTCCGTTATCTTATGTTGTATAGTATACCATAAATCAAGCACCTACCACGAGTGGTGAAACTTTGCTATAATGAACACATGAAACGACAAGCAGGCTTTACGGTCATTGAGGTACTGGCAGCGATTATATTTCTCGGCGTGGCCACGGCGGTGGCGTTCACCCAGCTGGTGACGATCCAACGCGAGCACCAAAACGACCGGAAAAAAACCGCTATTAATGCCATGCATTATAGCCTCGAAGAAGCCTATTACAAGCAGCACGGCTCTTATCCGGAAAAGATTACCGACGAGACGCTACCGACCATGGACAAGGAACTACTCAAAGATCCGAGTGGTAAAAAGCTTGGCGACAATGGCAGCGCCTATCGCTACGAGCCGACTAATTGCCACAGCGGTAAATGTAGATCATATTCGCTCAGAGCCATGCTTGATGGTGAGGCAGATTTCGTCAAAGACAGCCGCCACAAATAACTAAATCGTAGCCAAACTAATCGTAACAGACTGGCCGGCCATTCTTGAAGGCTTCAATGGCGTTATTGAGGATGGCCACTTGGTGCTTGGGATTGGCCACGTAATGAAAAATATAAGTCGTCTCCTCACCCTCAGTACTGAGACGAATTGTGCCGTAGTTAAAGATCGTCTGGGCAATGCCGGCTTGGAAAAAGCTGGCGTCCTCAATGCTGCCGAGACTCACTGTCTGTTCATGACGAACGAAGAGGCTCTGTTGGATTTCCTGGATGACGCTTTCATTAGTCATGAAAAAGTGATTCTGTAGATACACCCACAGGGTGATCGCGCCGCCTAACACCACCAAGGCAACGAGCAGCAGCGCAATACCCAGCACCGCTCCCGGATTCACCGCCGGAAACAGCGGAATATTAGCGGTCAGCGACGAGAACGAGGCCGCAAATACCAGCAGCACGACGACCAACAGGAGAGTGACGGCTGTAGGAATGACCATGCCGATCGGGTGGCGCTTGATGTCGAGGATGACATACTCGCCTTCGCTGAGATTGAGCTGCGGATAATCGCGAACGGACTGGTCGTGACGCGCCTTGGTCTCTGGGCTAACTGCGGGAACGGTCGGCTCAAGCGGCCGCGCAGCATGAACAACATTTGGTTCGTTAGCGTATTGGGCACGAATCTGTGGATTGAAGTTTTGCCCCTCAATCATCTCTGGCTGGATGGTGACGTGCGAGGTTGGCTGTGGCTCGATTGGCGGTGCAGTCGTCACCGGTGGCGGTGTCACGTCAGCCGGCGGATGATGATACAGTGGCCGGCCGTCAGAATCATAAGCAACCGGCTGGGTGTAGTCAGGCTCAGGATTAGTCTGGTTCGGATTCATTAGTTCTAGTATAGCATATCGGCCGGATTATGCGACGTCACGGGCATGTTTTGTCCGATTGTTATGGCGTGGATTACGCTGCGCCACCCGCCGCAGATCCTCGTGCGCATCAAACTCGTCAATGATCTTATGCCCCAGCATCCGCTCAATCACATCCTCCAGGCTGACGATACCAACCGTCTCGCGAAACTCATTCACCACGATGAACAAGTGATGCCGCACTCGCAAAAACGCCGCCAGCGCGTGCTGCAATGTCTGATCCTCGCGGATGTAATACACCTTTTTCTCCATGACGGTTCGCGCCCGCTTACTCGTCGACGAACGGTTAATTGTCAATAAATCCTGAATATATAGCATCCCCACTATATGGTCAATATCGCCCTTGGTCACCGGAAAGCGGCTATGTCCAGTCTTGTGCAGCGCGTCCAGTACTAGTGGGCCTAATACCTCGTCCTGATCCACTGTATCAATCACGCTACGCGGCGTCATCACCTCCTTGACCGGCACCGCATCAAACGACAGCACACCGATGACCATCTTTTTCTCGTCCCGACTGAGCGCCTCGCCCGCCTGTTCGACCATGGCGACGAGCTCTTCTTTTGATTCAATGTCGTAGCCGTCATTGGGCATCGGCGCCACTGAGCGAATCATCGCAAATAGCGTCGGAAACTTCTCGATCAGCGCTAAAATTCGTCCCTCATATCGCTCGTAGAGCCGCTGGGAATATTGTTGCCATAGCGAAATCCGCGCCAGTGCGCCCGCCTCCAATGCGATGGCTAGCGAAATGAGAATGCCCAGTAGCCAATGAAACAGCTCCACACCGATGACACTGAGCGTCACCAACAGCACCGCTGCGATCACCCGCTGCAACGAGAAAATATCCCGCATCAGCGCATGCCGCTTTAACAAATGCTGCGCATCCTGATCACCACGACGCGCTCGCCGCTGCAGCTCAAACTTACTGTGTGACGAGGCCTGCGGATGAACGCCCATGACTATTACGAGCAATATCAGCACTATCACATACAGCATTCCTAGCAAAATATCGCTCATGCTGTTCATTGTATACTTTTTATGCTATAATAGCCAGAGTTAATTTGGAGGAAGTATGAACGGAAAAACCTGGGCTATCTTTGCAATCGTTGTCGCGGCTGTCGTCGGCGGTATGATTTATCTGTCAACACAGAATCGTTTGAACGTTAGTGATATCTCAAATGACGCAGCTATGCGCATCATACCGGCCGAAGCGCGCACTGGTAACATCGGTGAGCACACTATCGGCAACACCAATGGCAAAGTTGTGATGATCGAATACGGCGACTACCAGTGCCCGGGCTGCCGCACCGCTGCACCAGAAGCCAAGCGCGTGGCCGAGAAATACAAGGACCACGTCGCGCTGGTCTTTCGTAATTATCCGATCCCGTCGCTCCATCCAAACGCCCGAGCGGCGGCGGCGGTCGCCGAGGCAGCTGGGCTGCAGGGCAAGTTCTGGGAAATGCACGATCTACTCTACACCAACCAAGGCGCATGGAGTAATGCCCGCGCCAAAGAACGCACCGACGTCTTCAGTGGCTACGCCAAGCAGCTGGGCCTGAAGGTTGATAAATTTAATGCTGACCTAGCCTCCGGTGCTGTCACGAAGAAAATTGACTTTGATGTGGCGGTCGGGCGACAGTTACAAATTGATGGCACACCAACCTTTTTCATCAACGGCAACAAGCTCAACCTCGGTGACGCTAGCTCTATCGAAAATGCTGTCAAAGACGCCCTGAAAAAAGCCGGCGTCGCAGTTGATGAAGCAAAAAAATAATATCAAATTGATCAAAAGCATTAACTAGTGTCCAAGTAAAAATCACCCCGGTGCCTGTGGGGTGATTTTTATGCCGTCCCTTTTTAGGACATGCGCACTTATTGTGCTATGTATGTTTGCCATTTGGCAGGCACCACATCCACTGCGACCTTTTTGCGCCGACTGGTCGACACAACATTGATTGCTATTGGCATGTGTTTCGTACTCCTTTGTACTAGTGCAGCCTCACGCGCTTCGACCTTTATTGCCCACTTTATTTATAAGCAGCGACATGCTTCGGCGCGAGACACATCAGCCATGATAGCAAAGACTGATACGAACGTCAAGCAGAAGCTACCTCTGATCTGACCCCTGATACCAGCCTCAAAACAAGCGCAGCCGCTTGGCGAAGATGTACACAATACCGATGAGCAGCACCGTAAAACCGGTAATCACCGGATACGCCCACGCCTCACCTTGAAACGGCAAGGTAATATTCATGCCGTACATACCATAAAACACATTCGGGATGGCCAGGAGAATAGTGATGGCGGTCAAGACTTTCATCCGCTGGTTGAGGACATTGTTGGCGATGGTTGAATAGGCGTTCTGGATACTGGTGATGGTCTGGCTGTTGGCGGCGACCATGACCAGTAATTGCTTGACGTGCAGCACCAGATCACCCAGCGCCTCGAGGTCGCACACCGTGAACAGGCCACGACGATTGAGCGCTAATTGGCCGAGCACGCTCGCTAGCCCCTCGAGACTCGAATGAAACTCGTTGAGGCTATCTTCGATAGCCACAAACTCAATAAAGTCAGCGTTTTTCACCTCGTGGCGCGACAGCCGGTGTCGGGCGGCAGCGATATTACCAGCAAGGTCATGAATCTGTTGTTCGTACGCAGCCACCGCACAAGCGATGGTCGCTGCGAGGAGCGCACCAGGCTTATCGGTCGTGGTTGTGAGAAACGGCTCGGCAGCTTGTGGCGAGAAATTATTGGCAGGATTAATCGTTACAAACTGGGTTTTCGACACAGCAGCCAGTAGCGGCGCGGTCTTTATGGCATTGTCTCGAACCAGCGGCAGCCGCACAAAGACATACTCAATGCCGCCGCTATATTCCATTCGCGGCAGCTCGCGCACATCGGCCGCGTCACGGACGATATTTTCATCGAGGCCGAACTGCTCGGCGAGTTCGCTTGGGCGCAGCGTGCCGCTGACATGCGCCCAGACGCCACGATGAAACTGATGCGTTCGCCCTAACGAATCACCCATACATCGCCGCTCAAAGTAGCCCACCGTCATGCAAAAATTATACCCCAGAAAACACCACTCTGGCAATTAGCCGCGTAGCCGCTTTTCTCTAACTGGCATCACCGCAATCATCGCGACAACCATCAGCCCTGAACTGATCAAAAATACCTGATGCAGCCCATCGGCAAATGCGTGGAGAATGACATTGGTAAATTCCTCCTGCTGCTGGCTGAACTGCTGTTTTGCCTGAGCTTGAGCTGGTGCTGGTAGCCGCTCAAACCCTTGAGCCGCCACCCGAGCGATCATCTCTTTTTGAGCATTCAGCCGCAGCAACACGTCAGCATTCAGCTCACCAGACAGCATCTGCTGGGCAGCTGGTGAGCGCTGTAGGCTCTGAACATATGGCAGTTGATGTGGATCACCGACATGTGCTAGGATGCCAGCGGTTAATACGCCCGATAATACCGCCGCACCAATTGTCGAGCCCAGCCCACGAAATAGCTGCACGCTGGAGGTCGCCGCACCGAGGTCTTTTTGCGTAAACTCATTCTGCACCGCCAAGGTCAAGATCGGCATCGCTGCGCCGAATCCAAGCCCAACAAATACCGCCACGATAGCTTCGTGCCAATATGGCGATTCTGGCTGTAGAATTGTTAGCACGGCGACACCGACCGCCGTTAGCCCAAAACCGACCACTATCCAGCGTTTATATGCACCAGTTTTAGCAACCAGCCGACCGATAGTTATCGAGCTTGTTATACTGCCTGCTACCATCGGTAGCAGCATCAGCCCAGCCTGCGAGGCAGTGGCGCCAAATACCTGCTGATTAAACTGTGTTAGATATAAAATTGCCCCCATAAAGGCCGCGCCAAACAGGCTAGCCGCCGCCATAATCAAACTATATGTCCGATTGGCAAAGAACCGTAGCGGCAGAATCGGCTGCTTGGCTCGCCGCTCGATCAGCACAAAACTCAGCGCCGCCAGTACTGATATCGTTAGTAGCATGCCCTGAACCAACGCTAGGCTAACACCACGCTCGATTAGTCCCTTAAAGATAATCTCTGTATTGTCTACCGCCAGCACCAGCGTCGCCAGGGCGATAGTGATAAACAGCGCACCGAGATAATCGGGCTTGTGCGTGCGGTCGTGCTTGATCTGCGGGCAGTAGCGAATGATGAGGATGGTGGCGATCACGCCGATCGGCACATTGATCAAGAACGTCCAGCGCCAATCACTGACCATGCCAAATAGCGACACACCATCTGTCAGCCAACCACCGATTAACGGCCCAGCTACTGAACTCATCCCAAAGACCGCACCAAACAGTCCTTGCCATTTACTACGTTCCTTTGGCGGAAAGAGATCACCAACAATGGTAAAGGCATTCGCAGTGATGATGCCGCCGCCGATGCCCTGTAGCGCCCGCCACGCAATCAGCCACTCGACTGTCGGCGCCAGGCCGCTCAGTAGCGAGCCGATGGTAAAGATACTCACCCCGGCGAGCAGTAGCGGTTTGCGGCCATACATGTCGCTCAACTTACCAGCCAGCGGTACGGTCACCGTGGTGGTCAACATGTAAGCAGTCACGATGAAGCCAAGCGACGAAAAGCTATTAAATTCCTTGACAATCGCCACCAGCGCTGTCGAGACAATGGTCTGATCCAGCGCCACCAAAAACAGTGCGCTCATCACCGCACTCATAACGATTAATTTATTTCTGATCGATAATTCGTGTAGCATTGTTTGTTACCTTTCATGTTATTCAAGTATCAGTAGCCCATAAATATAAGAACTCTCCAACTCACCTACCTAGTACGATTACATCCTGCACCCAAGCGTAGTATTTTACGCCGGATGGGCGGTGGGTGTCAAGCCGAGCTGCCGCAAATGACACCGTGCCGTGAAGTCTATCGACCCAAGCTGTCCTGATACTTACAATGCAAAATAGCCGCAATGACATTCTACGGCAGCAGCCTTACAGCGTCGTATCCTTTTTATAATTTTTCTTAGCCTCTAGCAAGCGGCGATTTTGTTCAACTTTATCTTTGATCTCAAAAATTTCAACTGGATACTTTTTATCTAGTTTGGCAATCTTTGCAGCAACCGCTTCAGGAATATTGATATCAAATCGGTCGGCAAATTGAATCGCATAAATAATGATGTCGGCCAGTTCGCTTGCCATGTCGTCTTTGGTACCAATATGCGTATCGCTCCACTGAAAATACTCTAATAATTCATTAGCCTCCAATGATAACGAAATTGCCAAACCACGCGAACTCTTCGTCTTATTCCACTGGCGAGCACAGACGTGGCTCATTACCAACTTTTGTACTTCTTCAAATGTCATGCTGTCTCCTTTATCTATTGTCACGTCTTATGGTGCTACTGATAGCTCAGTCCCAACCCAGCCTCGCCAAAACTCTTACTTGACTAGTCGCAGCCGCTCAATCAACCAATCCCGCGGCAAAATTGACAAGAACCAGCCAGCGCGTGGGCCGGAATCTTTGCCAATGAGCACGCGGTAGATAGTGGTGAAGAGCTCCCGCGGCGGCAGCAAACCACTTTCCTTGTAGACGTAAATTGCTTGATGAAACCAATTGCCGTCAGCTTCGGCTGGCGCCCCGGTGATATCGTCAGCTAATCGCCGCAGGTATTCTTTTTGCTCTGGCGAAAACTCATCGGGACGCACCTCGTCCGCCAGGCGAAACTTCAATGATTCAGGCGCCCACTTTTCCAGCCACCGGCTGACGTAGCCTAGTTCCGTAATAATCACCGTCTCTTCCTCATCGACGATGCGGGCATATTCCGGACTGCGCCGCAAAATTTCTACCGTTTTTGCCGTGTCGCACAGCGCCGCTTGGTACGAAATGACTAGATGCGAGAAGGGAATTGAGCTGACCGCTGGATGATTCAGCCCGTCAGTACACAGGAACAATAGCTGTTCGTCGAGCTCATTTTGCGGATGCTGCTTCATCGCCGCGAAGTCGTCAACCAGCCGCACCAGGCTATCGGTCTCGTCAAAATACAGTCGCTTGGCCGGCGAATATCGAAGGATAAAGTAGCGCACTACCTCAGGCGGCAACATATCGACAACATCATGCGCGTTCACGCCAGTGCCCTTGCTGGCACTCATCTTTTTGGTATCACCGGTGCGATTGATAAAGTCGTACGGCACCGGTACTGGCGCATCAATGTCATAAACCTCGCGGGCAATCCGCTTGCCAGTATCATACGAGCCGCCCTTTGTCGCGTGATCACGACCAAACGGCTCAACATCAACACCGAGCAGCCACCACCGCCCCGGCCAGTCCAGCCGCCAGTCCAGCTTTACCTGCCCGTCGTCGTACCGGATTGTATGCTCTGAGTCATCATGGCTACGATAGGTAATCGTTTTAGCATCGCTATCCATGCTGATAAATCGGCGATTTTTCAGCCGACCATGCTCCATAATCTGAATCGGCGACCACTGATCATTCAGCTGCCGGCCCGATACTTCCTGGATGGCGGATTTGGCCTTGTCGATACGGCTCAGCGAGCGCTCAATGGCCGGTACAAAAAACCCGCTCCGATATTTATCGCTAGCATAGATCACGTCCATGGTGACGCCAATTTTATCAGCACTGTCGAGAAATGGCTTCAGGCAAAAATCCCCCCACGAATCGTACCGATCATCTGGTGATGGCACCGTGCAAAGCGGCATACCCAAGTACTGCTCATAACTAGCTGGCAAATTAACCGGCACCTTACGAAAGGCGTCCAGGTTATCCGAAACATGAACGTGGCGCGCCCGAATGCCTGCTTGCTTCAGCGCCCACACTACGGCGTCAGCGATAACGATTTCGCGCAAATGCCCCACATGATACACCCCCGACGGCGATGCGCCCGAGGAAACGAGCACCTCTTTATCCACATTTCGAAACTGATCTACGATATCATCAAGCCATTTCATATGTGCTATTATACACCATAAAATAATCGTTGCTCTACATCAGATAAGATGTCGGGGATGTGGGCACAAAAATAACCGCCGGCCCGAGCCCAGAACAGACTCCGCCCGGCGGTTACCAGCATCGGATGGAGAGACCCCGCTCTACTCCCACCGAAACAGCTTGATCGCGGCGATGTAGATAACGACAATCCACACAGCAAAGGCACCTATGCGTAGTATTACCCTAAATCCTAAGTCTCACTTATACACTTTCGACACTAATATCCACGACAGTCGTTGATTTCAAAACTATTACAATATAACATAGTTATTAATGTTGATTTATTAACTTTCATTGAGAGGTAGTTATTAATGGAATTTCGTCAGTACAAGACAGATTTAGTAAGAGAGGGCTTAATGCCCGAAGACAGTCAGGTTGTTTCTACAAATAATAAACTGGTTGCGATATCTCCTGAACAGGGTGTTGTTTATAGAGTCAGTAAAGCTGCTGGTTCTAACCTCAGGGACGACCCCCACGACTTGGGGTATTCTCATAGGGTATCTTGGTATGCTGCCCAGGAGGCTCCCGTAGTTTCTCCCCTTGATAGAGAACCACTAACTGCTAAAGGTTATGTCATATCAAGATACCCTTTAATGATAGGTGACGTGCATTTAAGCGAAAACAATGCTGACGAGATATTCACAATGACTCAGCGCATCAGCAGTTCCTTAAGTACGGTTTCAGACAATATGATGTTGCGTTCACTTAATATCCCGGAATATGTAGGGAGTCGCATAGAGGACCTCGAGGGCAAAAAGATATCTCATCCGGGTGATCTTGATTATATTAGAAGAGAGCTAACTGCGCTACAGCACTCTTTCCCCTTCTCTGAATTAACTAAAGATGATACAGGTCTCATACATGGTGATTTTAAAATAGAAAACATTGTCTCAGATGCAAAAGGCAATTTAAGGGCTATAGATCTTGACGCTGCCGCCGTTGGGCCTAGACTATACGACCTATCATCTTGGAGATTGCGACAAGAATTAGGCGATAAAACACCCGTAGAATCTGTTATTGAAATTGCGCGCAAAAAGGAAAAATGGAACGATGATTACTATAAAGCGCTTATAGGCTGGAAAGCCGTTTCTTCAATGAGCTTTACCTTAAGATATGAAGACGAACAGACTAGCCACCGCAAGATCAATGAGATAGCTAGAGCTGCTATAAAATTAGGCGGTTTACTACATCATACGGAACCTGAGGTGTAATTTATGAATGAGATTATCTTACAACAAAAAGAAATTATTCGAATATTTACAGAATCCCGTCAAGAGCTAATGCAGTCTTATGGCAATATAACGTACGATAGTAAACAGGATAAATCGCCAGTAACCGAACTTGATATTAAAGTCGAGAAAACTGTCAAGGAACAAATTATGGCTCAGTTTCCTGATGTAGGTATTCGAGGCGAAGAGACGACAGCTGTTAAACCAAAGAATGGTGTAACTTGGTATCTCGACCCTATAGACAGCACACTAAGTTTCATCCATGGCCTTCCATATTGTTCAAACATGGCTGCTTGTGTTGTCGATGGTGAAGTTGTAGCAAGTGTCATATATCATTTTGCAACGGATGAAATATTCACGGCCATAAGGGGGCACGGCGCTTATAAAAATAACGTTAAAATTTCTATTCATGACATCCCTCTAGCAAGTTCTTGTGTTTTTGCTGATGCCTTTGCTTATAAAAATATCTACGCTTTATATGCCAAAGAGGATGTACGATTCTATGCGCCAGTCGGTGCAACTGGCTACTTCATGGCACTACTAGCCCAAGGTAGTATACAAGGAATTTGCTACGCAACTGCCAACCTAAAGCCACATGACGTAGCGCCAGGTGTGCTGCTTGTTCAAGAGGCGGGCGGTAAATTCGTATCATTCAACGACAGGCCATTCAACTACGAATCGCGACAATTCTTTGCTAGCACACCAACGCTGTGTCAGTTGACGAAGCAAAAATTGCAGAAAATAAAAAAATTAATGTAGTATAGACGCGCAAAGACTAGTGCCCCACTATCTTTTTAACAGCCGATATTTGCCTTCTTAGCATCCTAGTCTACACAATCCACCTAAAATATGGCCTTTTTATTAAAACTAACAGACGACGGTCTTTATGATCAAGTCTTAAGAGGTGTGTGTGATAATGATACACGCTTCGTGTCGTAGACAAAGGAGATCTTGTATAGATATTATATCCCTTGGCTTCATAACCCTCAAGAAGAGCAATATACTCTAGCTTAGCTTCGTCACTAAAGTCCGCGAGCTTTCCAGCATGTCTTTTCGGTATAATCATCAAGTGATCAATTACCCCCTGTCCATCCCATAAGGAATAGGGAAATTTGTTTCTAATAACCCTAAGATTACGAGTCTCGGTAATATTTTGATAGTGACCCTTAGTGATTTTACAAAAATCACAAGTTTGATCGTTTTTGTACTTCTTGTCTTTTGAGAATTTTACATAACTCCTCTCTTGACGAGTTGATCGAGGAGCTGTCATAAATATACTACCCTATTCCCTTTCTAATTTGCGTAGAAGATATGTCGTTATCCATATTCTTTCTACCCGTAACTATCAATCTATTATCATTAAAAGCCGCTGAAGCCCACGACTCTGATCTTATACAGAATTCCGATATATGTTCCCTTCCTGGACGAATAACACATACCGCACGACCGCCATTAGATAGATGCTCTCTCATGCTAGGTAATTGATCCGATCCAACTACGAAGAACAATCTACAGGAGGCAATACCTAAACATTGCTCTATAGTTTTGGGAACATAATCATTTATCTGGTCTATCCCTGCAGCCGGCCCCGATAGATCATCAACATAAGTTGGAGTACAATCTATTGCTGGTAGAGAAAGGATTCTGTGTACTCTCTCATCGTAAGGCCATCCACCCTGCCCACCGCCCAACTTATCTATAACATATTCAGAACTATTAGGCGTAACTACCAGTGCTTCTACGGCCACTCCCTTAGCGATTAGCGCATGTTTTGCTGAAGTAATTGCATCAATATGACCGTCGTGTATTGGAGCAAAAGAACCAACCATAATAACCGCACCAAAGTTAGAAATATCTGTACTTAAATGCGAATCAACACCCGAAATTCTCTCTATCGTATCTATATTCGTCATAACTTTTGTACAATTAAAGTACTTACTTGAAATAAAATCAACTACTTTTTGCCACAACTAACATATATTTATAACAATATCACGAAGCATGATATTCTGCCAATTACTCCCACCGAAACAGCTTAATCGCAGCGACATAGATAACGAGAGTCCAGGCAGCGACAGCGCCGATTTGCGGCAGGGCCTCGATAAAACTGGCATGCTCAGTCATGATCAAACGGAAACCATCAGTAATCGGCGTCATCGGGATAAACTGGGCGGCACCGCGTAACCACTCTGGGAACATGTACAGCGGGAAGAATGCACCAGACAAGAACATCATCGGGAAAGAGAGTAAGTTGCTCAGCGGTGCGGACTGATTTTCATTCTTTGCCCAGCCACCGATCATGAGACCCATACCTACCATCATAAAGGCCGCCAGCACCGCCATAAGGACAAAGAGCCCCCAATCGCCGCGCATATTAAATTGGAACATCAACATGCCAACGACAACCATCATAGTCAGGCTAAGCAGCGAAATAATCGTGTAGTGAATCGCCATAGAAATAATCAGCTGACCCGAGGTAAACGGCGCCGCGCGCAGTCGGCGGTAGGAGCCACGCTGTTTTTCGGCCGGCATCTGGTTGGCCAGACCAAATATGCCCATACTCATCAAACTAAATGCCAACAGTCCAGTGAATGTATAGTCAAATGGCTTCAACCGCTCGTCGCCGACAGCTTTACCAGCAGCCTTGAGCGGCGCCTCTGGCTGACCCAAATGCTTATTTATTTCATTGGCAATCTGATTCATCACCGCAGTTAAGGCGCTACCAGTTTGCTCGGAGCCTTTTGCGTACAAGACATTGATAGTGCCAGTCGGGCGAGCATCCCTGCCCTCACCCTTCACTTTGCCAAAATCGCTTGGTAGTTCAATGATGCCGTTCAGTTCCGAACGCTTCATCTTCTCGCGAGCCTCGTCCATATCCTTGACATCTTTGATTTTAAGAATCGAGTCTTTGGCATTGTCTTTGGCGCCTTTGACGAAATTTTTAGCAAATTCTGTCTGCGAATTATTGATAATCGCGATGTCAAAGCTGGTCGATTGATTATTAAAAATCGAACCGAATACCAACAAAAAGATGAGCGGAAACAGGAAGGTAAAGAATAGCGACATTTTATCGCGGATGAAACGTTTTTGTTGGGCGCGTACTTGCCCGAATACACCAGTCCAATATTTTTTCATACTAATCCCGAATCGCCTTTCCTGTTAAATCAATAAATACGTCCTCCAAATTGGCCTGCTCGACAACTTGCTTTTTCTTAAAACCGCGCGCCAGTAGTTGCTGGATCAGATTATGTGGCGTATCAATGGTGATGATTTTACCGTTGTCCATAATCGCCAAGCGATCGCACAGCAGCTCGGCCTCGTCCATATAATGCGTGGTCAGCACGATAGTAATACCTTCATCGCGAATCTCTTTGATCAAATCCCATAAATTGCGGCGCGCCTGCGGATCCAGCCCAGTGGTCGGCTCGTCAAGGAATAGCACCGTTGGGTTATTAACCAGCGTCGACGCGATGGCGAAGCGCTGCTTTTGCCCGCCCGAGAGCTGCTCGACGTAGCTTTTGGCTTTGTCGGTCAATTGCACCTTGGCCAGCAGCGCGTCAGCGTCGACCGTTTGGCCGTACAGGCTGGCAAACATTTTCAATTGTTCACGCAAGGTTAGTTTGTCGTAAAACGTTGTCGATTGCAGCTGGATACCAATGATGTTTTTAATGTGCTTCGGCTGCTTGGCAACATCAATTCCGTCGATAGTCGCCGTGCCGCCATCAATCGGCCGGAGCGCCTCCAGCATCTCGAGTGTTGTCGTCTTACCAGCGCCGTTGGGGCCGAGAATACCGAAGATCTCGCCTTTCTTGACCTCAAACGACACGCTATCGACGACATTCTTGCCATCGTACGTCTTGACGAGTTGGTCAACTGTTATGATTGGTTTGGGTTGAACCATGTATAGCTCCTTTCCGCGCTCTGTTTCAGCACTGCATACCTTAGCGATAGAATGATTCCCTGTAGTCTATCTTTAGTTAGTCATTATAACACTCTGCGTGAGGTATGCAACTCGAGAGGGCTAGCCAAGCCGACACGATACCGTTATACTAACCATATGCCGAAGAAGCCCCACCTCTCCATCACGCGGCCGCGCAGTCGTCTCAAGAAACGGTATGTATTTGCACTGGTGCTGATACCGTTAATCGCTGTTTGTATCAGTCTCGGCGCGCTGTATTGGCCAAAAATTACTCATAGACTTCACTTGCTGAGGGTGGCCGGTAGCATTGATTCATCACGCGGCGAGGCGACATTCCCGCAGATTGATACTACAAATTTACATCCGACCCGGCAAAAAATTATCAGCCTCACCAAAACCGAATTCGAAGCACAATCCGCCGGCACCAAGTTCAGCCAGGGCGTCCGTGAAGCGTGGTGCGCCGATTTTGTGAGCTGGATCATGCAGCAGGCGGGTGCGCCACTAAAAAATCCGCACACTGGCGGCTGGCGTATTCCGGGAACGTTTACCCTGCGTGAATATTACGAGGCGAATGGTCGCTTCAAGCCTGCTAATTCTGGCTATCAACCGCGTCCTGGCGACGTGGCAATTTACCGCAATTCGCCGGTGTTTGGTGATCACACTAACATTGTCCTAAAAAATGACGACGGCGTTTTGACCACCGTCGGCGGCAATGAAATGAACCGTATCCGCGTGTTTACCAACCGCGATAAGCGCTACGATGGACTGCTGGGATATGGCGTGCTAGCAGAGTAAGCCCAGCCCGTCCGATGCGGGATCGCCGCTGCCTAACCGAGTCGCCGCACTACGCTGCGTGACTTGCCGCCAGTAGGAATGCCACCAATACATCGGGCTGCTGCTCAGCCAGCCACGTTACGGCGTCAACGATAGCATCCTTGTTTGTGCCACCATTTTTGAGCTCCTCGAGGAGGCGCTTGACCGTCCGCTGCGTCTGGCCATCATACCGATCGAGGCGCATCGCCTGAGTGACTTGCTTGACCTGCTCGTCGCTAAGAGCAACGTAAGGCGAGACCACTTCGTGCGCATGCTTGGGACTGCGCTTGGCGGCTTCAGCCTTGCGTTGGAGGTTTTCCAGGCCTTCAATCGTTGCTCGCATCAAGGCCTCCGCTTCGTCCATGCCGCGTTGATAGGCCTGAGCAAATTCCTCAGAATTATCCCCGCCCTCGGAAACGATCGCCGGCAAAAACTCGATCCGCATCACTCGGTGCATATAGGCGTCGCCCATTTCCTCGCCGGTCGCCATCACCTCACTCCACCAGGCGACAAACCGCGAATTTTCAGGATCATGCAGCTCGCGCATGGCCGGCAGCTGCGCTAATTTATCCTTAAAAAAGTGAATTAGTTTCTTGATGTCCATGTTGCTTTATTATACCTAAAAACAATGGTAAGCACAAGCGCCATCCCGCCGAGGATCTCAGCGCCGCTTCAAAAAATAATAGCCAATCGCCAGTGCTGCCAGCGCGCTGCCGCCAATAACCACCCAAAAGGTCACCGGACTCTCCGCGGCCGGCAAGGGCACATTCATGCCATACAGCCCGGCCACCATGGTTGGAATAGTCAGCGCCACCGTGATCACCGTCAGCAGCCGAATCGTCTCATTCAGCCGCGTATCCATCACTGCCCGGTAGCTATCACGCACATTGGTGATGGTTCGCAGCAGCGATTTACAACGGCTAATTACCTGTTCAAGGTCGATGGAAATATCTTCGACGTCATCCTTGTCGTCATCCTTGAGCCGCAAGCTGCGATTGGCGATCAGCCGCTCAATCGCCCAGTTCATCGGCAGCAAGGCATCCAGGTAATCATTTAACTTGCGCTCATATTCGGTCAAGGTGACGATATCACGCGCCCGCAAGGTGTGAATATCGTCAGTCGCCGCCCGCATCTGACGATTGATGGTCGCCACCCGCCGCTGGTACTGACTTGACACCGCCTCAATCATCGCCACCACCAGTTCAATCCGCCGCGATGTCCGCACTCTGGTTTTGTCGATAAACGGCTGCCACAGCCGACCCAGACTATCGCGCGACAATGTCACCACATACTCTTTGTGAATGCCGAACAAAATTGGCGTGGTAAAATCATTAAAATCATCATCCGTATCCGGCAGCCGGGCGATCAAGTACGTCCACTCATCATCAAACTCAATACGCGGTACCTCGTGCGGGTCGAGCGCGTCACTAATCATATCCTCGTCCATCCCCAGCATCAGCAACTCGGACACCTCCTCTTCGGTTGGTCGCTCGCAGCGCAGCCAACTACCGCTACGCAGTGTCTGAATCGGTGCGATCGCCTCGCCTGTTGAATGCAGGTATTCTATCATGTATTCAGTATAGCCTATTTGAAATATTTTGGTACCGGTTAGATGACAATAAGCTTGCGGAGGCCATCATCGAAAACCACCAGCCGAGCTACCCGACTGGTGGTTTTGAGTATTTATTTATATGAGAGCTAACTCTTGATGCGCGTACCAGCGGCACCGTTGATAGCGTCAGCGGTTTTTTCGAGCGAGGTGATGATCGCCGTACGCCCCGAAGCGCCGGCCACAAAACTTAACGCCGCCTGGGTTTTCGGTAGCATTGAGCCAGCCGCAAACTGCCCAGCATCAATATGCTGCTGCAGCTCCTCGACCGATACCTCACCAAGTGACTGCTCTGTCGGCTGACCAAAATTGACCTTAGCTGCATCAACCGACGTCAGGATCAGCAATGTATCCGCCCCGAGTGTGTCCGCCAGCTTGGCCGCACCAAAATCTTTGTCGATCACCGCCGCTACGCCGCTCAATTGACCCGACGCATCACGCAGTACCGGAATACCGCCGCCACCAGTCGAGACCACCAACACGCCGGCATCGACCAGCGCCTTGATGACGGGAGCCTCGACAATTTCCTGAGGCTTTGGTGATGGCACAACGCGCCGCCAACCACGGCCCGAGTCCTCGCGCACGGTATAGCCACGCTCGGCCTGTACCTTCTTGGCCTCTTCTTCTGAATAAAATGGCCCAATTGGCTTGGTCGGATTTTGAAACGCTGGATCAGCCTGATCAACCACCGTCTGGGTAACGATGCTCGCTGCATACTTATCATGCACACCACGAGTTGCCAGCGCATCGTGGATCGCTTGCTGCAACCAAAAACCAATTAGCCCCTGGCTCATCGCACCAGAATCTTCCAGCGGCAAGCTCGGCACCGCCTCGGTGTTAATCGCCTCCTCGTGTAGGACAATGTTGCCGACCTGCGGGCCATTACCGTGGACAATGGCTACGCGGTGGCCGGCTTGAATCAGCGGCAGAAGCTGGGCGATGGTTTCGTCGGCCACTCGCTGCTGCGCCTGGGACGAGGCCTCGCCCTGACGTTGCAGGGCGTTACCTCCAAGCGCGACGACAATAGTTCGCTGCTGATTCATTAAGCAATGGCTCCGTATACCGTGATAGCTACGAGGCTAATTATCGCAAAGACCACCATGATTGGCATCGAGCGCTTCAACCATGCACGGTACGACACGCCGGCTAGGGCCAGACCGCCCATCAATGAAGCAATGGTTGGCGCCATCATATTCAACAGACCCGATGCCGCGGCAAATGCGACAACGATAATCTCCTTGCTAGAGCCGACTAGATCAGCCACCGGCGCAATGACTGGCATAGTTGCCGCCGCTAGACCTGATGATGACGGAATGATAAAGCTCATCGGCAAGTAGAAGATATAGGCGAGAATACCAACAAAGCTACCCGCACCCTTCAGGGCAGATTCGCCCCAGCTGATAATGGTGTCTTGGATGGCACCATTCTGCATCACCACGCCGACACCGGCGGCCACCGCAATGATCAGCGCCACACTCAGTAGATCGGCTGTACCCTTCAGGAAGGTGTCAACAACGAAGATTTCCTCTTTCTTGAATTGGCGATAATAAATCGCTGCGATAACTAAGGTTGACAACAGGAACAGGGTCGAGATCTCGTTGAAGTACCACTCACCAAATGGCAAGACATGATCGAGACCCAAGATAGCACCAACGACCGGTAGCTCTGTAAACCATTTATGGATATCGGCGAACAGCGTGATCCCCCAGTTGCCCCACGGGATAAGCGAGATGATCATCAATAGGAAAGTGATGCCAAAGACCGCCATCACTGCTTTACGCGGACCGGTAAATTCTGGCACGTTGCTCATATCAAGTGCGGTGGTGGCTGGCTTATACCGAACATCATCTTTATACTTACCAGCCTTTACCTTTGACGCGTATCGCATGGTGAACACGATAGCCGCGACCAAACAGAGCAGCAAAATGATTGATTGGAGACCCAATATATTACCGAGCGGCACGTCAGCCGACTTGGCAGCGATACCAGTTGAAAATGGGTTTAACGTTGAACCAAGCACACCAGTACCAGCACCCAGCACGATCACCATCACCGCAGTCATGGCGTTATAGCCAGCCGCCATCATGATCGGCACCACCAGCGCGTAAAACGCCACTGCCTCTTCCTGCATGCCGTAGGTGGTACCACCGATAGCGAAGAACGTCATGAGAATTGGGATGAGCCATTTCTCCTTGCCCTTCATCTTACGCAGCATGGCACCCAGTGTCGCATCCAGTGCGCCAGTCTTCATCGTCACCCCGAGGAAGCCGCCGAGGATTAACACGAAGACGATGACGTCGAGCTTCTCACTCATGCCCTTGATCGGCGCAAGTGCTGCATCCCACAAACCTTGGCGGGAATCAGTGGTCGTCTCGGTGCCGTCATCGGCTTTTTTAGTAGTGATTTTATCAGTCTGTTTGTACGTACCAGCGATGCGCACTGTCTTTTCCGCATCATTTGGATCTGGTTTTGTGTTGTACACACCAGACGGGATAATCCACGTTAGGACCGCCATCAAGGCAATCACCACAAACAGCACAGTAAAGGCTGAGGGCGAGCGCAGCTTTTTCTTAATTTTTTTCATTTTTTCTACCATGTCCGGAGCCTCCTTTACTCCTGTATTAGACATCTACAGCGTCAAAGCGATAACCGCTTTGATGGTATGCATACGATTTTCCGCCTGGTCAAAGACGATCGAATTTGGTGAGCGGAAGACGTCATCCGTCACCTCCATCGCCTCTAGCCCGAAATCGTCCCTGATGTGCTGGCCGGTCGTGGTCAACGCATCATGAAAGGCCGGCAAGCAGTGCATGAACTTGACCTCAGGATTGCCGGTGAGGTTCAGCATGTCGCGATTAACCTGGAAGTGACGCAGCTGGTTGATGCGCTCAGCAAACTTATCCTCTTCGCCCATCGACACCCAGACATCGGTGTAAACGACATCAGCACCGCGCAGGGCTTCCTCAAAATTATCAGTGATAGTAATCCGCCCGTGGTTCTGGTGCGCCAGCTCATGCGCGTGATGGACGAGGCCCTCCTCAGGGAACAATTCACGCGGTGCCAAAATCCGAAAGTCCAGCCCCATAATCGCCGAGCCGAGCAGCAGGCTGTTAGCCATGTTATTGCGGCCATCGCCGACAAACACCAGCTTGACGCCGTGCAGCCGACCGAGGTGCTCCTCGATAGTCATAAAGTCGGCTAGAATCTGCGTTGGATGGAACTTATCAGTCAATCCATTCCATACTGGCACGCCGGCGTGCTTCGCTAGATCTTCTACCGTTTTGTGTGCAAAACCGCGAAACTCAATACCGTCAAACATCCGGCCCAGCACCTTGGCGGTGTCCTCGACCGTCTCTTTCTTGCCAAGCTGAATATCGTCTTTACCGAGATATTCCGGCGCGATACCGAGGTCGTTGGCCGCCACCGTAAAGGCGCAGCGCGTCCGCGTCGAGGTTTTTTCAAACAACAACGCAATGTTCTTGCCCTCATGAATCCGATGCGGCGTACCGGCGTACTTCATCCGCTTATATTCATTCGCCGTCGTTAGTAGCAACCGAATATCACCCGCAGTAAAATCACCCAGTGTTAGGAATGATCGCCCTTTCAAACTTTGTGCCATTTATACATCCTCCCGTACTAGCGGCATGCTCATACAGCGCGGACCACCACGGCCGCGGCCAAGCTCAGCGCCGCTGACTTCGATAACTTCAACGCCGTGCTCGCGCAATTTTTGGTTCGTCACATAGTTGCGGTCATACGTCACCACCACGCCCGGCGCAATTGCCAAGGTGTTCGAGCCGTCGTTCCACTGCTCGCGGGCTGCTGCGATCGGATCGCCGCCGCCACATTCGATCAAGGTAACGCTCGGCAGCCCCAAGGCCACTCGCAAGACATGTTCGAGATCCGTCTCATGCGTAATGCGCGGGAACGGCTGTCCCTCAACCTTTTCCAATACGAAACAATTCATCTTGCCGCCGCGGTCGCGGATTTCCGGATGAATAGTAAACTTGTCCCGATCAATCATGGTAAACACCGTATCCAGGTGCATAAAGGCGTGCGACTTCGGAATCTCCATAGCAACGACTTTCTTAAAGCCAGAGCCAGCAAACAGTTTCGTCGCCATCTTTTCAATTGCCTCAGCCGTGGTGCGCTCCGATACGCCGATGGCCATCACTTCACTGCTCAACACTAGCTCATCGCCACCTTCAATTGAGAATTTTTCATGGCGATCATACCACACCGGCACATTCTTGCCGGCAAACCGTGGATGATGATCAATGATGTAGCGCATGAATAGCGACTCTCGACGACGCGCCGGCCAGTGCATCTTGTTGATCGTCAGACCGTGACCAATGGTTGCAGCCGGGTCACGCGTAAAGTACAAGTTCGGCATCGGATCGAGATAGAATGGATAGTGATTTTTCTCGATCATATTGTGCAGCTGCTGGTGCTGATCTGGCGGCAGCGTAATCTCGTCCTTGCGCACACCGGCCATAATTTTACGCACCATCGCGTTCGTTGGCAGGTCCAGCAGGAACTGGCGCAGCACTCTGGTAACACGGCGCGAGCCTTGCTTCGAATTTGCCAACATTTCATCAACAAACTGCTCACGTAATTGATCAGTATATAGCGCCTCGGTCACCAGCTGATCGAGATACAACACCTCGACACCGTGATCACGCAATACCTGAGCAAACGCATCATGCTCCTTTTGGGCGACCTGCAAATACGGAATGTCGTCAAACAGCAGATCAGTCAAGTAGTCTGGTGTTAAGTTTTCTAATTCTTCGCCCGGACGATGCAATAGCACCGCCTTGAGTCGGCCAATTTCTGATGTAATATGTAATGGATCCATACCCCCATCCCCTTTTTGTTTATGGTTATACTAATAATATAGCATATACTAAACAGAACACAAGTATCATTCAGGGGCTAGCTCACTGCCGAATGATGGCTAACGACGACTCGACTGTCACCTGGGCCGGGTGGCGTCTCAGCCACTCATCGACCGCCCGCGCCGCGCCCGGCAAGGCTTCATTGGCGTAATCATCAACGATGATGGTTGCTTTCTCATGAAATTTACCATCGCACAATCGAAACGAGTCGGCGATTGATTCATAAAAATCACCGTCAAAAAACGCAAAGATGATACTTTCCGGCACGTCCTCAGGAATGAAATCAGCAAACCAACCTTTGTGAATAGTTGGTAGTTTTAATCCGGCCTTTTTAAAGTTTTGGATGAAGGTTTTGCGCGGCGCCAACAATTCGCCAGCTTTGAACTGCTCGCCGGCAGCGCTGTTGTCTGCTTGAGTTTTTTCTGGTAGGCCAGCAAACGAATCGTAAACATGAAACTCACCAGCAAAATTATAGGCGTCCAGTAGCCGCCGAATGAACAAACTCGTCGTGCCGACGTAACAGCCAAACTCGACGATGTTTCCTGCCGCGCCGCTTTGCAGCACCTTTTCCAGTTCCCGCAGCAAAGCGCCGAGTTCTTTGGCGTCAACTTGATCGGAAATGATGGGATATTTGGCGAGGAGTCGGTCGGTGATCATTACTACTATTAGTATACCAGTTTCTCTTCATGCTAAAATCATAGTATGAAAATTGCTAGTCCTGCGTTCACCGAAAACGCTAAAATACCAAAAATTTACTCCAAGTTCGGCGGCAACCAACGCCCACCGCTCGAGATCAGCGACGTGCCAACAGATGCCAAAAGTCTGGTAATCGTCTGCCACGACCCCGATGCGCCTGGACGCGATGGATTCTATCATTGGACGGTTTGGAATTTGCCGGCCAAAACCACTGAAATCACTGGCGAATCACTGCCCCTAGGCGCTGTCGAAGGCGTTACCAGTTGGGGTTGTCCCGGCTGGGGTGGGCCGCAGCCGCCGTTTGGCACGCACCGCTATCAATTTTACGTATACGCGCTGGACACAACGCTGGATCTACCAGACAGCACCAGGCCCAAAGAACTCATCACTGCTCTCACGCCGCACATCATTGACCAGACCGTGTTGACTGGAAAGTTTGGCGTGTTTGATATTTTCCGGCACGGCTAGCCGAGCCCACCAATTAACCAATAGCCAGACCCGTGAATCTTCCAGTCGCCATCTTTCCTCTCGAGTCATTTTTTAGTATACTATCTCCAGCGTCGGGGTGTGGCGCAGCTCGGTAGCGCGCACCGTTCGGGACGGTGAGGTCGTCCGTTCAAATCGGATCACCCCGACCATGAAATTATTTGAAGCGTATGTTCATCACCTAGAACCTCTGGCGATCACAAAAGCAAAGGAGGCTATATGCAGCGACGAGTTAACGTACGCGGAATTATTATCAACGATCAGGGCGAGCTATTTTGCCAAAAATTGACCGCCAATAACGGCGCGGGGCGAGAGTTTTGGTGTGCACCGGGCGGCGGTTTGGAGATGGGCGAAAGTTTGCTGGACGGTTTACGCCGAGAGATGATTGAGGAAACTGGCGTCAAGCCAACCATCGGCAAGCTATTATTTATCCAACAATTTACCGACACCAACCCCTCGTCTAAATACGGCATGACCGAGCAACTTGAGTTTTTCTTTTCCGTCACCAACTGGCAAGATTACCAGCATATCGACCTGGAGCAAACATCGCACGGCGTCGAGGAAGTGGCGGAATGCGGCTTTGTCAATCCGAAAACCACACGGATTTTGCCGAGTTACCTAACAGAGGTTGACCTAAACTGGCTGGTTAATGAGTCGACCGACGTTCAGATGATGAGCGAATTGTAACAATCCCACCGAGACTATTTACCAAAGATTTTACTATAGTCAGTTTTCGGATAATCTATCGTGCTTAACGTACCATTTTTAGCTAACACCCCAATAATTTGCTACATATAGTCACGCCGTAGGGTGGTTATTGCATGAACAGCCGCCTCCTTAAGTGCGGGTGAATTTTCACTCGCAGACACCACTTCTCGGTAACTGCCCAGACATTTTTCTAATAGCTTCCACCTATCGGCTGGAGACTGGTTGAGCTGATTCGCCAAAACTGATATAGCGTCAATAAGTAACGACCGGAGGTCACCCTGAACTGATCTATTGATATATCCTTGCGCGCGAGGAATATCCTCACCGTGATCAACTTGCTCAACATAACCACGAAAACTTCTCGCATATTCAAAGTCAATATAGCGAGTCGCAGAATTATCACCGTCAGAACCCGACAGCCGGACAAGATTACGCATAAAAGCATCCTTGTGAGCAATATGTATTTTATGCAACGCAGATAATGCCAGAAGAGCATCCATTAAATGCTGTTTGATATTCTCTGAGCTCATTTCACGCCATGCAAGACCCTCAAAGTTGACCGCTTTTCATCGAATCGAGTCATGATCCATGCCGAACGGTACTTGGAACTAATGGGCTTCCCTGCTATCATAAGTGCTTGAATTGAGAAGGGGGCCAGTCCCTGCGTACTAACATACTGGGTCATGGCGACCTCGGCAAGAGCAGTTGTCAGTGGAAGCCGCTTAATAGCAAACTCTTCCTTGGAGCCACTAACTGTTTTCACATCTACAGTAAATGCTCCGTTGCGAGACGAGCCTTCACGTGATAAATCTCTGTGTGGCTCAGCTGTAGCGACAGGGGGGAAGTTCGGTGTAACATACAGCAATGGTTTATTGTCTAAATCAAGCTCTGGATAAAACTCCCTGGACATATGATCAACTTGCTCTGACATGTCAGGCAAAGACGGCCTTCTAGTTGTCTCGACCAGAAGGCGACATGCTGCTCCACGCTCGGTATCCATATTTGTGTTATAACATAAAATTATTATTTTGAAAATAGCTATATCATACTACCGCATGGCCCGAATCATCTGCCTCAGCTGCTCAACCGCCCGAGCACGGCGTTCCCTTGTCCAATAAGTATCAGGCGTAGCCTTTTCGCCGTCAGCGGTAGTTTCTTGGAGGAAATGACCGACGACACGGCCGTCTTTTAGTGCCGTCACATCAGGAACATACACTCGCGGTTGTCCGTTCTCGTCGGTGCGAAGATGCGGCTTTAGTTTCTCAACCAATTTTTTGTAGGTAGCATCATTGGTTTCGCGGGCATGGCGAATGTCGAGATAGTAAATCTTGTCCAGCCCCTCGGCTTTGGCAGCTTCATCGACGATTGGCGCCAGCTGCTGACACCACGGACACTGCTGAAAGCCAAGGAAAATCAAGCCACTGCCTGATTCAAACTTCTCCAAAACCTCGCCAGCCGAAGCAAAGACGAAGCGATTGTCATTAGCCACCCGGGAGTAAGCGGTCTTGAAACGAGCAGCGTCTGACGGTTGTGGTGATACGGGCGTCTGCGGGCGCGACCAGATATACCAACCGCATATGACGATGGTAATGATACCAACAACTACCGCAACAAGAAGCATACATTTGGTATAGTTCTTGGCTGTTTTCGCATGTTTCATCTGGACCTCCTGTTAGTTATCCTTGACGCCAAAAAACTTCCGCGCCCGTTCGGTCACTGGATGATCCATCACCTGCTCTGGTGGACCGTTTTCGATGATCTCACCCTTGTCCAGGAAAATCATCCGCGTAGCTACTTCGCGCGCAAATTTCATTTCGTGCGTGACGATAACCATGGTCATACCTTTGGCGGCCACCTCACGAATCACATCCAACACCTCGCCGATCATCTCTGGATCAAGCGCCGAGGTTGGCTCATCAAACAGCATGATATCTGGCTCCATGGCTAGAGCTCTGGCGATGGCGACACGCTGCTTTTGCCCGCCTGAGAGCTGCGAAGGAAAGGCCCCGGCTTTGTCCGCCAGCCCCACGTCTGCGAGCAATTTCTTTGCCAGGCGAGTCGCCGCCCGATCAGACAATTTGCGTAATTTCCGCGGCGCCAGTTTGATGTTATCCAGCACGCTCAAGTTCGGAAACAGATTGAATGATTGAAACACCATGCCAACTTTTTGGCGCAGTGCGTTCAGGTCGACTTTCGGCGCTGTCGTTTCCACACCGTCGATGACAATGCGCCCGCCCGTCGGCGTCTCCAGCAGATTCAAGCAGCGCAAAAAGGTTGATTTACCAGAGCCGCTTGAACCAACAACCACGACCACTTCGCCTTCATGAACTTCAACGTCAATGTCCCTGAGCACACGGTTACTGCCAAACTGTTTCTTGAGGTTAGCCACCGTGATGATTGCTGGGTGCTCAGTGCTCGGCTGCGCTACTTCCTTCACCTTATTCACTGCCATCCTTTAGTCTCCTCTCCACTCGCGTCATCACGCGGGTAAATATGGCGGTCAACGCCAAGTACATCACCGCTGCGGCAAACAATGACTGAAACGCCGTGGCCGTTTGAAACCGAATATTATCGGCGCCGCGCATGATATCATTCAGCCCAATCCAGCCAACCACCGACGTCTCTTTCAGTAGGGCGATGAATTCGCTGATCAGTGCTGGCAACGAATTTTTGAGCGCTTGTGGCAAAATCACCAAACGCATGGCCTGCCAGCGGCTGAATCCCAGCGAACGAGCTGCTTCCATTTGCCCCTTGTCAACACTTTCGATACCACCGCGAATGATCTCGCCAATGTATGCACCGCTATTGATACCAAAGGCAATTGCTGCCACAAAAATCTTCGGCATAAACTGATATGAACCAAAAACGACGTAGTACATAATCAACAGCTGAACCAGAAGCGGCGTGCCCCGAATGATGTCGACATACACTTTCCCAATCCACGCCAGCGGATTCCAGCGACTCAGTCCTTTGGCCCACGAGAAGCGCCCCAGCAGCTTGAATGGCCGTACGTCTGAGGTTCGCAAAAGAGCGATGATGACACCGATGGCCGTACCGAGCAGCAGTGACAGAACAGTCAATACCAAGGTTACTTCTAGGCCGTGCCACAAATACAGCCACCGACCATCGCCGAAGATTACTTCCAGGAAATTCACGATTCAAGCTCCTTTTTCTTCATCAATTCAAGAGCTCTCGGCCCAAAATGTTTGCGGATGAGATTGTCGTACCGACCGTCCTTTTTCATCTCCGCCAACACTCGGTTAACTTTTTTTAGCAAGTCATGGTTATTATTTTTGATGGCAATTGCATAATGCTCGCTTGATAACTCGCCCGGCAAAATCTCTAATCCCGGAAAACCCGCCGTATACTGAGCAGCCGGCGCATCATCCAAAATAACCGCCTCGACGCCACCAGCATTGAGCTCGGTCAGTACACTTGGCGCGGTTGGGAATTGTGATACTTTAGCACCGGTAATTTTTCCGGCCAACGTATCACCCGTCGTGCCCAGCTGCACGCCAATTTTCTTGCCCATCAGTTGATGCCTGTTCCGAATTGGACTACCCTTTTTGACAATAATCCGCTGCGATGCAGAATAATACGGCTCGGAAAATAACGCATTTTTGGCACGCTCCGGCGTCACCGACATGCCAGCCACCGCCATGTCAATTTGCCCTGATTCCAGCGCTGGCAGCAATCCGTCAAACGACATGTCTTCAATCTTTAGCTCTTTATTCACGCTGCGGGCAATTTCCTTTGCCAAATCAACATCAAAGCCAACAATTTCATTGCCCTGCTTGTATTCAAACGGCTTAAAGCCAGCATTGGTGCCCATCACCAACACGTCATCACTCTTACCAAATCCACCTTCGCGCTGCAAAATGTCAAACGCCATAAAGCCAATCAACGCCACAAACAGCCCCAGGCCTATCCACCAACTAACACCAAACCCCCGATGATGCGCTTTCGTTCTGTTCATGCTTATCAGTATACGCGCTTTGAAAAGAAATGATAAGCCCCCAAACCAGCCCACGTACCCAGCCAAACGTTGTATAATATCATTATGAGCACCTCTCCGTCTGGCCACGGCGCCAACAACCGCATTATCATTCGCGTGGCTATCGTCTTGCTATTACTATGTAGCGCTGTTTTCTTTGTCGCTAGCCGCTATAAAATTGTGCAATTTCGTGACGCCAAGATTGACGAGATTTTATTTTATTTCAAGAACGGCCTGGCGGGTGGGCAATCTAGCAGCTTTACCTCAGCCGTCTGGGAAAATATCCCCTACGTCATTGGGCTGCTCATCATTTTGCTACTGCCAATCATCCTCAAACTACGTTGGAAAAAACGACCGCTCCGCTTGCGTCACCAAGCGTATTACGCAGGCGGCCTATTCATGATCAGCCTAGCGCTGTTAGTTCAAAGTTTCAGCATCCCCGCCTACGTCATCGCCCTCGCCCAGTCGTCAAAGATCTATGATCAGCATTATGTCGATCCGCGCGGCGTCAAGTTGACTTTTCCTGGTACCAAACGCAACTTGATTTATATCTACGTCGAGTCGCTGGAAAATACGCCCGCCGCCAAAGCCAGTGGCGGCATGAGCGACAAATCAGTCATTCCGGAGTTAGAAAAATTAGCACTGACTAATACCTCCTTTTCACACCGAGCCTCAGGCCTCGGCGGCGCCCTACCTGCACACGGTACCACTTGGACGGTAGCCGGCATGACCGCTCAATCCGCCGGCGTGCCGCTCAAAGACGGTGGGGTGTTCGGTGACCGCGACCGCAACGGCATGGGTGATTTTAATAAATTCTTGCCGGGCGCTTATACCCTTGGGCAGGTGCTTGAAAAAGCTGGCTACAACCAATCATTCCTCATGGGCTCAAACAAAGCCTTCGGCGGGCGCGATAAACTACTGGAGCAACACGGCGATTACCACATCATTGACCTCACCTATACCCGAAAGCATGGTTTAATCCCACAAAACTACGAGGTGTGGTGGGGCTATGAAGATAAAAAGCTTTTTCAATTTGCCCGCGACGAGGCCACCCGTCTCAGTAAGTCCGACAAGCCATTCAACCTACAAATGCTGACTGTTGACACGCACTTCACCGATGGCTGGATGGATAAAGATGTTTGCAAGGAGCAATTTGAAGCGAAATACGACAATGTTCATGCCTGTGCCTCCAAACAAATCGCGTCCTTCGTCGAGTGGGTCAAGCAACAGCCATTTTACGCCAACACTACTATCATCATCAGTGGTGATCACCTCGGCATGCAAACGCCATATTATGAAGAGAAAATTGCTGGCGCTCCCTACCAACGAACCATTTACAACGCCTTTATCAACCCCGCTGTCCAGCCAATTCGCGCTACTAACCGCCAATTTGCTGCCTTTGACATGTATCCATCGACCCTGGCGGCACTGGGCGTGACGGTAGATGGCAACCGTATGGGACTAGGCACTAATTTATTCTCAAATCGCCAGACACTGGTCGAACAATTTGGCGGCATCGACCAGCTTAACGCCGAGCTCAGCAAACGCTCAACCTACTACGAACGGCGGATCTTGAGCAGTTCATAAATAAGCACGTCTTGCCCATAAAAATCCGACGAGTCACCCCGCCGGATTTAGCATATGTATTCAAGCACCTTATGCGCCGTAGCCGTTCGGGTTATTGCTCTGCCAGTTCCAGGCGTCACGGCAGGCATCCTCAATCGTTAGTTCTGCCTGCCAGCCCAGCTCTGCCTCTGCCAATCCCGGGTCAGCATAACACGCGGCGATATCGCCCGGCCGGCGTGGCGTAATCTGGTATGGAATCTCCCGACCAGACGCCGCTTCAAATGCTTTTACTAATTCCAACACCGACGTGCCGCGGCCAGTGCCGATGTTGTACGTCTTATACTCATCCGGCTCGCCCAAATGTTCCAACGCCGCCACGTGCGCCCGTGCCAAATCAACCACGTGAATATAATCGCGCACGCCCGTGCCGTCCGGCGTGTCATAATCGTCGCCAAACACACTCAAATGGTCGCGCTTGCCGACCGCCACTTGCGATACGAACGGCAGCAAATTATTCGGAATGCCTGACGGGTCTTCGCCGATGCGGCCACTCGGATGAGCGCCAACGGGATTGAAATAGCGCAGCGAGGTAAACTGCCAACCCTGCTTGGTCGCCGCCACATCGCGTAGAATTTGCTCGATCATCAGCTTGGTTTGGCCGTACGGATTGGTCGCCGACAGCGGCATATCCTCGGTAATCGGCAGCCGTGCCGGGTCGCCGTACACCGTTGCCGAGCTAGAAAAGACCAGCTTTTTCACGTCAAATTCCTGCATGACATCCAGTAGTGTCAATGTGCTTTCCAAATTATTCTGATAATAGAGCAGCGCTTTTTCCACCGACTCGCCGACGGCCTTCAGGCCCGCAAAATGAATCGCTGCGTCAATCGTCTCAGATTTGAATAACTCCGCCAGCCGCGCCCGATCACATAGGTCAAACTCATAAAACGGCACCGCTTGACCGGTAATTTCCTCAACCCGCCGCAAACTCTCGGCAGATGAATTTGATAAATTGTCGACCACCACCACGTCGTGACCCGAGGCCAGTAGTTCAATGATGGTGTGGCTGCCGATATACCCAGCACCGCCAGTAACGAGAATGTTCATGAAGTACCCCTTTCGCTATGATTCTAGGATTATTATATCAGATGTAAACTGTAGCCATATCGCTCGTGTAGGACATACGTTTATTAAGTAGTAGTCTGGGCTAGCACTCTTGCACTGAGAGTGCTAATTTGCTATGATAATCATATCAATTATCCCCGCTCTGTCTCTTGCCGCGGCGTATCATAAATACGGACTTAGAAAAGCCCAAAGAATCAAAGGAGGACCTATGCCACCAAATATGCAAGAAGAGCTTGAGCAGCCGCTGGAGAAATTCGGCACCGATATCACGGCGCTCGCCAGGGAACATAAACTTGATCCGGTCATCGGGCGCGACGAGGAAATTCGCCGCACCATGCAAATCTTGAGCCGGCGCACCAAAAATAATCCAGTCCTCATTGGCGAGCCGGGCGTCGGTAAAACCGCCATCGTCGAGGCCCTAGCGCAGCGCATCGTCAAGGGCGACGTACCGGCGTCGCTGAAAGACAAGCGGCTGATTTCCCTGGAAATTTCCAGTTTACTGGCCGGCGCTAGCTTTCGCGGCCAATTTGAAGAGCGCCTCAAAGCAATTTTGAAAGAAGTTGAAGAGGCTGCTGGCGAAATTATTTTGTTCGTTGATGAAATTCACACCATGGTCGGCGCCGGCAAAACCGAAGGCAGCATGGACGCTGGCAATATGCTCAAACCCGCCCTGGCGCGTGGCAAACTACACATGATTGGTGCGACGACATTGGCGGAATATCGCCAGCATGTCGAAAAAGACGCAGCCCTGGAACGGCGCTTTCAGCCAGTCTATGTCGGCGAGCCGAGTTTTGACGACACCGTGGCGATTTTGCGCGGTTTGAAGGAAAAGTATGAAGTCCATCACGGCGTCAAAATTTCTGACGATGCCATCGTGGCGGCGGCGCGGCTGTCCACCCGCTATCTACCTGACCGCTTTTTGCCCGATAAGGCCGTTGATTTACTGGATGAAGCGACCAGCGCTCTGAAGATGCAGCTAGAGAGTGTGCCGATTGCTCTCGATCGGCTGAATAACCGCCGTTTGCAGCTGGAGATTGAAGAAGCAGCGCTGAAAAAAGACAAATCCGACCACGCCAAAGCCCGCACAGAGGAAATCAAGCAGCAAATCACCGACCTTCGGGCTCAGGCCGAGGTGATTGACAGTAAATGGCAGCACGAAAAGGATATCCTCCAGACCGTCAATACCGCTACTGAAAAAATGGATAGCCTGCGCTCGCAACTGGAAATCGCCGAGCGCGACGCCGATCTGGCCACCGCCAGCCGCATCAAATACGGCGATCTGCCAGAGCTGGAGAAAAAGCTAGCGAGCGCTCGCCAGGAACTAGCGGCTATTCCACCGGCCGACCGCCTGCTGCGTGAAGAAGTCACCCCTGATGACATTGCCAGCGTGGTGGCGCGCTGGACGGGCATCCCAGTAGAGCGGCTGATGGAGACTGAGTCGAGCAAATTGACCAAATTAGAGGAACACATCAGCACCCAAGTGATTGGTCAAGACAAGGCCATCGCCGCAGTGGCCAGCGCCATTCGCCGTTCGCGCGCTGGCCTCAGTGATACCAACCGGCCAATCGGCTCTTTCCTCTTCCTCGGCCCCACTGGCGTGGGCAAAACAGAGGTAGCCCGCAGCTTGTGCCGCGAATTATTCGACGATGGGCACGCCATGATTCGTATCGATATGAGCGAATACATGGAGCGGCACGCCGTGGCACGCCTGATTGGCTCGCCGCCAGGCTACGTCGGCTACGACCAAGGCGGACAACTCACCGAAGCAGTGCGCCGCCGCCCCTACAGCGTGGTGTTGTTTGACGAAATCGAGAAGGCCCACCCCGATGTCTTTAATGTGCTCCTCCAGGTGCTCGACGACGGCCGCCTGACCGATGGCCAGGGGCGAACAGTCGATTTTTCTAACACGGTCATTATCATGACCAGCAATGTCGGCTCGCAGGCAATTATGGATTTTTCTGGCGACGATCTGTCGGCACTGGATAATCAAATGATTGATGTCCTCAGACAACATTTCCGCCCGGAATTTCTCAACCGCATCGACGATATCGTTATCTTCGACCGCATTCGGCCAGAGGCGATGCGAGCAATTGTCGATGTCCAGCTGAAACGCGTTGCCCGCCAAGTCAAAGATAGCCGCGACATCACGCTGGAATTTGATGATAGCGTCCGCGGCATGCTGGCTCGAGATGGCTATGACCCGGCCTTTGGCGCCCGCCCGCTGAAGCGCTTGGTACAAAAACGGGTGCTTGACCCGCTGGCGCTGGAGCTGATCGACGGACGAATTCATGACGGCGAGACGGTGAAAGTGAATATAATTAATGACCGCGTGAAGTTCCAAAAACAATAAATTAAGTTTCACCTATTTCCCTGATTAACACCTTCCATCGTCGTACGGCCGCATTTGACCGCAAACATCCGAGCCCCGCCTTGATTGAGTCAATGCAGCGCAAGAAAAAGCGTCCCAGCCATCAACTGGAACGCTTTTTGATAGATTATCCTCGGGCCGATACAAACACACTACTCGGTCTGGTTGGCCTCTGCCCGCGTCAGCTTATCAACCATCGGCAGGATCAAGTAGATACCAATGATAGCTGCCGCCAGACCGATACCAACGATGGCGAAGTAAGTTGGCGTCAGCACCGGCTTCAGCGTCGTCGAGAACGTGCTAGTAAATACTGCACCCGTCCACACGCCAAAACCGCATGACAGAATCGAGGTGGTCAGCAGCGGCGCCACCGATTCAACCATCACCAAGCGTTTCAGTTGAATGAGACGCATACCGCCCAGCCGCAGCGTGTACAGCGAGCGGCGACGTTCCATCAGCCCGCCAATCGTCGAGACGATCAAGCTTGCCACCGCCACGAACAGCGTCACGCCGATACCAACATAGGCCAAGTCAGCAAACTCGCGAATCGTCGGATTGATATGCGGCTTTTTAGAGTCAGTGCCGCTCACTGCATATGTCAGATCATACTGATTAGCCTTCGCTGTCACCAAGGTGCGCAGCTTCTCGATGTCATCGTCTGATTTCAATGTCACCAAATACTCTTTAGCGCCGTTCGTATCAACCCGGTCATTAATCAGCGACACCTTTTTGACCACCGGCTTATCAAAATTCAGCAATGCAAATTGGTCGGGCTGGGCGTTATTCGAGCAAGTGTGCTCAGTATACTTCGCTAAATCCTGACAGCGAATCGCGTCACCATCCTCACGCGGATAGATCGTCGCCACCGACGTGATGTAAGATTTTTGCTGCAGCTGCTCCGCCATGTCGCCTGGCAGCGATCGGCCGATGACAACTGCCGTGCCGCGCTTTAATTGTGAAAAGCCGTTATCTTTGATAGCTTGAGCGTTTAAGCCTTCAATACCGCTAGTTGCCGTCAAGTAAAAGCTGCCCGCAAACAGCGCCAATACCACGCCGCTGACGCTGCGGAAAATTGTCCGCGAATGCACCGCCGTACGCTTACCGGCGATCAGCATCGAAGCGTTATTAGCCCAGCGCGCTGCCAACAGCGACAGCTTATTAGTCAGCCAGCCGCCAGCCAGAATCAAGCCGAACATCACCAGCAGCAGCGCCGCCATCAATAGTACCGACGGCAGAGCTGATTCTTTATTAGCCGCCAGCCAATCCCGCCCCGGCTTCGACGACAGCCAAGCAAAGAACGCGATACCAAGTGCTGGCACCAGCGCCCGCCAAGCACGCAATTTCTTTACCTTTTCAACCGAACGCGACACACCCAGCGGCGAAATTTGCGCCCGGCGCATCCGTCGCCAGTTGACAAACATCGTTAGTCCCAGCGTCAAACCGATAATCAACGCATATTGCGTGCCAGTTAACACCAAATCACCAGGATTAAACCGCATGCCGTCCATCTTGAAATCCTGCAGCGGCGCTTGCAACAGCCAGAACGTGCCTAGCCCGATAATCACGCCAACCACCGACGCCAACAGCGACTCCAGCATCAATATCCGTGCCACCTGCCGCTTAGTCGCACCGATCAGCCGCAAAGCAGCATAACGTTTCTCGCGTTGCGCCGCGCCCAGCTGTGTTGCTACTGATACAAAAATGACGATTGGAAACAACAATATCGTCCCGCCGACGCCAAATACAATAACAGCAACTGGGTCTATTTTAGCATCCGATTTTAATCCGTTAGCGTCCGTCCGATAAACATCAGCAAAGTATGATGGCTGCCCCTGAGATTTGGTAAAAGCATCGCTCTCGGCCACTTCCTCGGCGCTAGCACCGCGCACTATCATCAGCGTATCCGGACTAGCAACATATTCGCTAGGAATTACGCCGAGGTATTTGGTATTTTTACCAAAACGCGCCAAGATATTATCCTCTGGGTATTCAGCAACCGCATCAGCCAACGCTTTTGACAAATAATATTCGCCAGGACGCGGAGTTTTCAGTTTGGCAAACTGCGGCGATTTAGCCGTACCGTACATCGAATAATACTGGATAGATTGACCGCGCCACTTCGATGCATCGCCGCGCTGGGTACCGCCAACTTTTAGCGGCTCGACACCAGCAATCGGTTTTTGTTCGGCTACACCGCGGGTTGCCTGATACGCCGCCGTATTAATTGCTAATCCATTAACACGCCCCATTAGACCGTTGACACCAGCCGTAAAGTAGCACACCAGCACGATTCCCAGTGCCACCGCCACCGTAGTCAAGCCCAGACGCGCGAACGACTGGCGGCCAGACTTTTTTAATAACATCCAACTGACACTCATCAGACAATCCTCGCCTTGGCTTTATTGACCCTCGCCTGCGCCGGATGCACCCCTGCGCCAGCACCGGAAATTTGCCCATCACGGACGATGATTTCCCGATCAGCGTAGGCGGCAATCGTCGGTTCGTGCGTCACCATGATGACTGTTGTGCCGTGCTCTTTGGCGGTTTTGATGAATAGCTCCATAACCCTCTCTGAATTCAAACTGTCCAGCGAACCAGTCGGCTCGTCAGCGAACAGCACCTTTGGCTCAATCACCATGGCCCGGGCAATCGCCACCCGCTGCATTTGTCCGCCCGACAACTCGCCAAGCATACTGTCAGCTTTATTACCCAGCTCAACCTTATTCAGCCATGTTTTCGCCTGTTGATAGGCTTCTTTACGCTTGACACCGTTAAGCAGTAGCGGCAGCGCCACATTATCCAGCGCTGTCAGCTCTGGCACCAACTGTCCAAACTGAAAGACGAAGCCAAAGCTAGTGCGCCGTAAAATACTGCGCTGATCATCGCTCAGTTTGTCAATCCGCCGACCATCAAAATCAATCTCGCCACTATCAACCTTGGTAATCGCCGCCAAGCTATGCAGCAGCGTCGACTTACCAGAGCCCGACGGACCCATAATCGCCAGCACCTCGCCCGCCTCGACGTCCAAGCTGACACCGCGCAGCGCATGCGTTTGCCCGAACGACTTCTTAATATTTTTAGCGCTAATTATTGGTTTGCTCATGCAAAATTTCCTCCTTTAGCCGCGTTAAACGCGAAATAGTTAATTCAATCCAGCGCAAATCCGCCTCCAAATGATACAGTGCATGGTCGATCAGCAGCATGTCCGACAAACTACTATCGCGCCGCTGCACCGTCAGCTCGCGCATTCGTTGGATGTGCGCCTGCCGTTGGTTATCCAGATACGGTGATGCATCGCCGTCTTTCAAAATCGCCAATACCGCCTTGATATACATCGTCGCTTGCAGCTGCGGCGACGGCGCCTCTGGTGATTCCAACCATGCTTGTAAATCCTGCTTACCCTCATCGGTAATTTCATACCGAACCCGATCCGGCCCGCCCGATTCGCTGGTATCGGCAATCTCTTTGACCTTGTTATCGCGTTTGAGCCGCGCCAAAGTTGAATATATCTGACCAGTTAAAATTGGCTTATCTTTGCCAAAATAGCCGTCATATTTTTTCTTCAACTCATAGCCGTAATTTGACTCTTCCGCTAAAAACCCTAACAGTGTATATTGAATGCTCATATTCTTACTATACACCCAGTGTTTAGTTAATGCAAGAGTTTTATACACTCGGTGTATAGTTGCTATTACAACGTCCATTCACTCTATTGACACGGCACCCGCCCCATCACAGATAGCTCACCCCACCAAACCGCCACGACCAGTAGCCCACCTCGCCAGAATACAGACTATTATTCAATTTTAGCGTATAATAGGTTCATGGCACAGTTTTGCCGGGTATACCGTAAACAGCGATCGGTTAAGTCAGTCCTGTTGGGAATTGGCAAAATTCTCAGCTTGCCACAATACTTACTGCTAGCAGTTGTTTTATCGTTGCTGTTTGCACTCATTATTTTCTTTGCCATCAACGCTAATTTTTATGGCCCGCTGATGATGTCGCGACTGCCAATACTGGACAAGGTTGCCCTTTTGGGAACCATGTTTATTGACATATTCAAACAAGCTTTCACCTCGCCAAACGGTGCACTATTGCTCATGGTGTCAATCCTCCAGGGTCTGTCGATTACCGTCGTCATTTTCACTGCCAAGAAAAATAAGCGTAGTGAACAGTCTGTCACTAGACAGGTCGGGCTTAGCGGCTTGGCCTCCGTAGCTACCGCTATCGGTTTGGGCTGCGTTCCCTGCGGCACGTCACTCATCCTGCCGCTCGTTGCCGTGTTCTTCTCAGGCGCCGCCGCAGCCACTGCCGCCACTGTCGCCAGCACCCTCGTTCTGATCTTAGCGCTACTTCTGAGCCTCTTTTCACTCTACAAATCTGGACAAATCGCCTTTATGTATACAGAATTAGCAAAACAGGGGGAAGTATGAATCGACAAAAAACAGCCGGCATAGCGCTCATTTGGGTCATTTTAGGAATTATGATCGCAGGCATTGTAGCGCTATTTATCTATGGCATTATTAATCGCCCGCCAAATCGCCACATTGGTGACGGCAAGCCGTGGAATGAAAAAATGTCGCAAGGCTCTAGCGAAGCCAAGCACGTGTTCGTCGATTACACTGATTATTTTTGTTCGTTTTGTGCCGAAGTCGAAGCGGCCACCAGCACCAATTTTTTCAAGAATGACTATATCAAATCAGGCAAAGTTCGTTATGAACACCGCGTAGTCACGCTGCTCAAGGAGGTCACTAACAACACCGAATCTGGCGCCCACGCTGCGTTCTGTGCCGCCGACCAAGACAAATATTGGCAATATACCCACGACATCGTGCCGCGCATCAAACGTGATTATTTTGATAAGGGAATTGGCGTAAAAAACGTCGCCACACCGCAAAAAATTCCACCACTACCGTTAGAATATTTCCTAACTTCTGCCAAGAGTGTCGGCATGGACGAGGCAAAATTTGCTGATTGTATGACTAAGAAACCGCACCAAAATGAGATTGAGAATAATACCAAGAAAGCCCTCTCGCTTGGCGTGAGCGGCCTGCCATACATGGTAGTCAATGACTATGTCGCCAGTGGATTTATGGGCGGCGAAAATGGGCTGAAGGCAATTTTGAAAGCCGGCGGAGCGGACTGATGCCCACCAAAAAAATACAAAGTAAGCCTCAAAAATCATCGGCAAAACGACAATCAGCTCGGCCCAGTCGTGGGCCAAAAACTAATACAGTTCCTGCGAACCGACCCAAACTGAGCAGTATTTTATTCACTACACTGCTTTTACTGATGGTAACCGCGATAGGTGTATTGTTCTACTTCCACTCCAAGCAACCACCAGCACAGCGCCCAACGGTCTTGGAAGATGAAAAATATTACTTCACCGACTCACGCTATGCTGGCATCCGCTCCAAGTTCGTAACACGCGACACCAAACACGAAAAAGTCTCAATTGAATACCCAATCACCAGCAATTCCAAAATCAACAAACTCATCGCCCGAACAATTGACCGCGCCGACGGCGATTTTCGCCACACCGCCACTAACGCTCCGACATTCGACCGGCCAATGACAGAGACGATTAGTTATCAAGTTACGCATAATAATTCGACCGCTCTGTCGATGATCGTCAATATTAAACAAGACATGCACGGCGCGCATCCGGTGTCACTAACGCATTTTTGGACGTTTGACAAGAAGTCTGGCGAGGTGATTGGCTTGGATAATTTGACTGAAAAATCGGAGGAAGCCATCAAGGCAATCGTGGCAGCTGCCCGGCACGACGTCGCGCAAACCATCAAACAGCGCCACCAACCAGAAGCAAATCTTGATGAGATGATCACCAAGGAGGCGTTGTCGAACTTCACCATCACTGATGATGGTAACACCTTGGCTTGGCCGATTGGACAGGCGTCGCTCTTGCCGTCAGCTTACGGCGAAATGACGATCAAAGTGCCGATCGCCGCCGTTGCCAAATATCTGCAAAATTCGACAGCCCGAAAAGTAGCTAATATCCCCAAGCCGCCCGAGCCAAAACCAGAGCCAAAGCCAGCGCCTACGGCGCCGACACCCACAAACCCAGGTAAAGTGATCGCCTTGACGTTTGACGACGGGCCGGGACCATACACTGCACACCTACTGGACATCTTGGATCAATATGGTGCGAAAGCGACGTTTTTCTTGATTGGTAGCAAGGTCTCCGGGCAAGCCGGTGTCGTACGCAGCATGCACGCGCGCGGCCACCAACTGGGCAATCATTCATGGTCGCACCCAGAACTGCCTAAATTGCCAGTTGGCCAAATTGCTGGCGAAATCGACCGTACCAATGACGCCATCAAGCAAGCCACCGGCGTCAAGCCGACTATCTTGCGCCCACCCTACGGCGCGGTCAACAGCGCTGTCTTGGAGCAACTTCGCCTGCGCGGCATGTCGTCAATCTTGTGGTCGGTCGATACCCGCGATTGGGCCGACCGTAATAGCGAAATCATCTGCTCGCGCGCCGTCGCTGGCGCCCACCCCGGAGCTATCATCTTGATGCACGACATTCATCAAACGTCAGTTGGCGCCGTACCGTGTATCCTCAGCGCGCTGAAGCAGCAAGGATATTCGTTTGTAACGGTGCAAGGATTGAACTAGGCCGCCTCGTCAATCTCAAACACCTTGTATTTCGAAGCAGCGCCGCGCACCAATTTTACCTTTGACGACGCCACACCAAAATGCTTCGCCAGTAATTTTACCGCCGCCAAATTCGCCCGCCCCTCAATAGCTGGCGCCTTAGTATAAACCGTCAGCGAACCGTCATCGTTCGTTACGACTTCTTCACGGTGGCGGGAGTTGGGTTTGAGGTGGATAGAGATTTTCATACTTAATCCAACAAACTCGCTCCGCCAGCGTCATACGACGCGCGCTTATGACTCCACTCGTTACCATAGCGCTTGGCCTGCTCCAATACCATGTCAGTTGCCAACGCCTGCTGGTCTGGCGGGTAGCCATATTTTGCCAAAGTCTTTTTGACGTTAACTTTCAGTTTTGCCTGAACATTCCTGCGCTCCGCCCAGTCAATCGTCGCATCACGACGAACTTGCTCTAGTAACACTTTTGCGATATCACGCAGCTGCGCGTCACCCAATACTTCACGAGCACTACTATTTTCAACCAGCGCATCATAAAAAATAATCTCATCCTCGCTTAGACCATCAACTGTTCCATTCTCAATAGTCTGGCGAATTTTCTGTCCGATGTTGATTAATTCCTCAATCACCTGCGCTGCCTCGATTGTCCCATTTCTATAACGTGTCAAGGCTTGATTAAGCAAGTCAGAGAACTTGGTATCCTTGGCATAATTTCTCGAAAATCGTAGTTTAATTTCATCAGTTAAAAGTTTCTGCAGTGCTTCCACCGCCAAATTCTTGCGCTCCATATGACGAATCTCTGCCAAAAACTCATCGCTCAAGATCGACAGTTCCGGCTTTTCTAATCCCGCCGCCTCAAACACATCAACCACACCCACTGGCGCAATCGCTTTGTCGACAATTTGTTTCAGCGCGCTTCGGTACTCAGCATCAGTCACAACTGTCGAGCTCGACACTTTCTCCAGCCGAGCTTTCACCGCCTGAAATAGCGCCACTTCTTCGCGGATTTCTAGCGCCTCGGGTCTCGGCATAGCCAGCGCAAAGGCCTTACTCAGTTCCAAAACATGCTGCTTCAACCGCTTCTCACCGTCTTCCAACCCCAAAATATATTCCTCGGCATCCAAAATGATTTGTAGCTGCTGGTTGGTCGGTGCGGTAAAATATCGCCGATAGTCAAAGTTGCCAAACAAATCGTGCACTACCTCATAGCGCATCTGCATCTGCGCCACCGCCTCAGCAATATCAAGCTGCGGTGCACCCTGTCCGCCACTTTGCGTATAGTCAGAGATAGCATCGCGCAGCGCCCCCGCCACACCCAGATAGTCAACCACCAAACCACCAGTTTTACCCGGAAACACTCGGTTGACTCGTGCAATTGCCTGCATCAAATTATGGCCCTTCAGTGGTTTATCCAGATACATGGTGTGCATATTCGGCACATCAAATCCCGTCAGCCACATGTCACACACAATCACCAATTCCAGCGGATCATTTGGATCTTTGATACGCTTTTCGATCGCCTTTACCCGTTGTTTATTACGAATATGCGGCTGCAAGTGGTCAGGGTCACTAGCGCTACCGGTGATAATCACCTTGATCGCGCCGTGTGCGTCATCATCACTATGCCAATCTGGTCGATACGCCACAATTTTTTCATACAAATCCGCCGCAATACCGCGGCTCATCGTCACGATCATACCTTTACCACTCAGTACATCTTGCCGAGCCTCAAAGTGCTGAATAATGTCCAAAGCGATAGTATTCAGCCGCTCGCTATTACCGACGATGGCTTCTTTTTGTGCATACTCGGCCTTCAACGCATCCTGACGACTCAGTTCTTCGCCCTCCAGCAAATCATCAACTTCCTTATCCAGCCACTGCCGCGTTACCTCGTCCATATTCAAATCAACCAGCCGACTCTCATAATAAATCGGTACCGTTGCGCCATCTTTCACCGCCTGCTCGACGTCATAAATATCGATATAGTCGCCAAACACTGCTGGCGTTGACTTATCATCCGTTTCAATCGGCGTACCCGTAAAGCCAATATAGCTCGCACCCGGCAAGGCATCACGCATATATTTGGCATAACCATATACTAGCTGGACGTCGCTAGCTCGAACATGCGCCTTCAAACCATATTGGCTACGATGCGCCTCATCTGCCATCACGATAACATTGCGTCGATCGGTCAAAATTGGCAATTTATCCTCGTCATCCTCAGGCGAGAATTTTTGGATTGTTGTAAAGATAATCCCACCTGCTTCGCGCTGCAACAGCTTCCTGAGTTCACTCCGTGAATTAGCTTGCTTCGGATCTTCCCCCAGGAGCTCGCGACAGGCGCTAAACGTACCGAATAATTGACCATCAAGATCATTGCGGTCAGTCACCACCACGATGGTCGGGTTATGCAAATCGCGCGATTTCATCAGCTTGCCAGTATAAAACACCATACTCAAGCTCTTGCCCGACCCTTGCGTATGCCAGACTACGCCAGCCCGCTGGTCGCCACGTTCACCGCTGGCTACTAGCGTCCGATCCAGTGCCTTATTCACTACCCAGTACTGATGATAAGCAGCAACTTTCTTGATCAATTTGTCACCATCACTACGCTCAAATACGATAAAATTCTGCACCATATCCAGCAAGCGCTCAGGCGTGCACGCACCACGCAGCAGCACTTCCAGCATCGGCACATTGCCAACTTCTTTTTCGCCATCAATCGTTTTCCAAGGCATCATTCGCTCCAGCGGGCTAGTGATCGTACCCATCTCCGCCTCTAGCCCATCACTGGTGACACACAGCTCATTGAACCGAAATAGGTCACTAATCTCGCGCTTGTACGTCTGGATTTGCTGATACGCTGTCGCCAAATCGGCCTTCGTATCAGCCGCATTTTTTAGTTCAATCACCACCAGCGGCAGCCCATTTACAAACAGTACAATGTCCGGCCGGCGATTATAATCGCCCTGCAGAACCGTCAGCTGATTGACCGCCGCAAAATCGTTGTTTTTTGGCGAGGTAAAATCAACCACCCGCACAATATCGTGCTTAATCTCGCCGCTCGATGTGCGATATTGCACCGGCACGCCCGCCACTAGCAGTTGATGAAAATCGTGATTATTCTCAACTAAGCTCGGTTTACTAATCTGCGTCAACCGCCGCATCGCCTCCTTCAAGGCTGATTCTGGAATGTGCGGATTGAGCCGCGCCAAAGCACTATATAGACGCCCAAGCAATACCATCTGCCGCAACTCACGCTCAGCCGCAGCACCGTCCGGACCAATGTCCGGTCCGTACAAAATCTGCCAGCCGATATTAGCCAGGATATCAAGCGCGTGTTGTTCGATTTGAGATTCGGTCATAAGTATTTATATTTTATCAAATAAAAGTATATTTTTGCTTAATTTCAAATTACCCATTGACATATCTCATAATATATATTAATTTGGAGATGGTAGGTTGATAGGAATATCTAGCCGTCCACTCAGCGTATGGCGGGACCCGTATGGGAACTTACCTCAAAAGAGCATCTGGTATCAGGTGCTTTTTTGTTATTCTGACTTACACCATTTAATTTTTCCAATCTCTGGTAATTTTATTAATCCATAACCTCTAACCTGCCGTGTTAATTTGTTGCAATACACATTGTCAGATATCTTCTCAAAAAATGGATACATTGGTAAAATTTCCTGATCTGGCTCATCCCATTTATCGCCATAGTCAATGAACTGTCTTAACACATTGTACGCAACCGTATCAGCCAACTGTAAAAAATTAGAGTTTTTTGATTCCTCAAATCGGACAGAAACATGACTGTATTTTTTATGAAACGAGCCAAGGTCAATAGTTTTATCAGCAATCTGCAGTATACTACCCTGATCGCGTTTTTTTGTCTTCACTTGATGATCCATTTGGTCAAATATAATAGTACACTCTCTATTTGGATGCATTTCTATACGATCAAACATCACTTGTGCAGTAATATCAAGAGGACTCTTTGCAGTACGCAAATTTTTATAGTATCTCTTATCTAGCAAAACTGCCTGAATCTGTATAGCCTCTTTATTTTGGTTAAATATCTCATACCAGAAACCCTCGATGAAGTTCTTTAGTTGACACCTAGTAACCCCAAATGGTTGTATATAGTGCTTTTCCTGTTTTTGTGGATTACGGAGATTAACTGAACGAATCTCTACATTCTTTGTACCAAACACTTCTATCTTTTTAGCATTTATGATCGGATTTAACTCTGCCAATAGATCATGTTCAATATATACACCAGCCAACACAAAATAATTAAGTTCCCAGAATTTACGATTTTGCGATGTCCTAGCAGGTGGCGAGTTTACAAGCGAATACTGGTATGGAGTATCCCACTGCTTAGATCCGCTGTCATCAATAAACAAATAGCTACTCATAAGTCATCCTGTCAGAATCTGCGCTTTATACATCTCTTTATATTTAATCTTTATTTTCATCTATAATCATATACTCATCGTGACTGTTTGTACCAGCAGAAGCTTCTTTATTACTATACTCAGAAATTACTTTATCCAACTCCATAAGCTCCTTGCCAAAAATACCAAAAGCAAACGCTGGCGCAAGTTCCTGTGAATAACTTACAACAAGGCCAGATGGCAAAACTACAGAGAGTCTGGCTTCAGTAGCGCTGACATGCGAATGTTGGTCTTTTTTTACTTCATTGGTATTTACTGATAAAGAGTTCAGCGTCTCCCCAATACTACAACTCTCTGCACGTGACTGGTCTATAGTGTCATTGATATTATCAAACATTAAAACGCCGTTTTTTAAAACACCCACAAACTCAGCCGATTTCCTAAAATTAGCCACAGCAGTGCCAGCAGCATTCTCCTGAATTCCATAATTTCGAATTAGAATACTTTCGAGCATTTGTGGTAAAGATTTTCCACCATATTCTGCCATTAGCTTCTGGTATAAAGAGGGTTTATTAAATGCCTCTACAAGAACTTGTGCACGCTCTTCTTCACTTACATAGTGAAAGAATCTTTGTGCTAAATCCGACAGGCTATATACATTACCATTACGATCAAGCATACCAAAGTGGACACACGAAGCAATCTTAGATCCAGAGCTTCCCGTTACTCCCTTATAGCCCAAAGCCACAGCCATATGATCCCTAGCATAAGGTCCATCACCAAGCTTCTCTTTCAAGGTCTTCGTCGCTTCAATTACTTCTTCCAGTGTAAAAGCGGGGTACGAAGCACTTCTTTTACGATTTTTCTTAATTACTATATTATCTTTCATTTTGTCTCCTTTATTTACTGATACTAGTTTATCAGCTATTCAGGCTCTTATCAAGTATATATCTGTTGTATTATATACAACTATAGTTTTACGGCTTATATCCCCTTGGGTATACCTCGACTCAGCCGTAGAGATTCTTTCGCCTATAGGGAGTGGCTCTTTAGTTCTTTCAAACTAGTTTTGGCAAAAGCAAATCACGAATGTTAGATAAATAATCTATTTGTTTCTTGTTTTTATGTATCATATCAAATAATGGTCGCACTCTCTGCTCGAAATCATTAAACTCGCAATCTGATAAATCAGCAATCTCCAAAAGCTCTATGTGCTTTGGATAAATATGCGGCTGACCAGAGCCAGTTTGCATATCGTATATTTCTTTTTGCTTATTCTTGAGGAACAAATAATAGGTATAAACATATTTGGTAATTGTTGAGTCAATATACGAAGAGTCTGCCGACCAAACTGGTTCACCCCAGACAGATACAAAACCAGCATTTGCTCCGGATGCACTTATCGTGATAACTGGCGCGGTCGTATTTGCTTCATTGTGAAATCCGGCTGGCTTCAGTCCACCGCTAATCACCGGCGTGTCACCACAAATCATATCTCTAGCTTGCAAACTTCTACCTCTTTTTGGATGAAACTTTTTCCCTAAAGGTATGGTCCGTATATTACCATTACTCTGCTTAGTTTTATCAACAAAATAATGACGAAAGAGAGCTTGACCGAGCTGCTCGAGGGTTTCGTTCATGCGGCGATTGAGCTCGATTTTTTCATCAAGACTGCCGAGGATATTGGCAATTTTCTTTTGGGTTTCTAAATTTGGTATACTGACACTGACAACATCAAAAGTGCTACGAGTTATCGTATTAAATACACCACCGTGTGACTGCCTTCTTAGATCATTAACAGATTTTTTCAATAGATAATAAAGAAAATTTTGATCAACCCCTGCTTTTGCCCTAATTCCATAGCAAGATTGATTAAAAGCCATTGGTCGCCTCAGTTGAGCCAATTCGCCCACAGTACCGCGTGCAGATATGATTATATCTCCTTTGTTTAGCAGTTTCGTACTAGAGCTCTCCAGCCCAAGACTAGTGATTGCTTTTTCGGTTTGATCCACCCAGCGTCTGTCACCCCCAAAATCAACCACGGACAGCCACGGTATGTCACCACTCCAAAACTCGGGTTTGTTTGTCTTCGGGGTGCCGCCACCTATGAGCTCGATGATATCACTTAAAACAGCTGTTCTCATTATCCTTCTAACCCCAATTTCTCAAAGAATATTCGGTGACGCACGACTGCATCATTTAGCAGTTTTTCCCACGTTACGAATTCAATTCTGAGATTAATATTGTCCTGTATTAAGAACCACCCTTTATTGTCTGGCATTGATTTTAAGTTTTTCTCTTCAATCAACCATTTTTCAACCTTATTATCAACATCCGCTACTATATAACCATAGAAGGGTGTTGTGGGTGAGATATGAATCCTACTTCCTTTTGGTGTCTTATAGTCGCCATTTCTCATGCTGTTAACATAACGAATTATTTGTTGTATAGGGTCTTCTTTAGAAGACGCATCTACAAAGTCATTTCGACCAGGTCGTTTAAATTCAAAGATACTTACTGGATTAGAAGCCTCCGAGCCGTCTCTATACGCAACATTATAATGAAATGCTGCGATATCTGGACGGTCCTTATTTTCATTAAATATGTTTTTATCCGAACTGAGATACTGAGTAAGATTTAACCCTTCGTCTATAATCCACAAATTATGGCCATCATATATCGTATCATTTGAATCTGATTTTGTAGGAAATATTATATCATGAACTGCCTTTTCCGTATCGTATTCTCCCAAATCATTCCATTCCAAAGTCTTTTTAAATAATTCCAGGATAGATTTACGAAACGCTATATATTGTGCTAAATCACTATAGCTTGCGTCTTTTACTTCTCTAATCAGCTTTTTAGCATTCGACTGTGCTTCTATATAATTCCTGTTTCTACTAGTCAACTGAGAGATGTTTCTCTTTATCTCTAAGTCACGTTCATACTTTGCCTTATGTAGAATTAACTCTATGTCATCCTGGGTAGGATTTGCCTTTATTGCTTCAAAATCTATGTCGTCAATATATGGCTTGTACCAAATGTTACTTTGGGTATATTTCTCAAACTTCTCTCTTTTTACTTTTGACCTTAGACTAACCACACCTTCAAATTCCTTTTTTGCGATTTCTGCAATAGCCTTTTCAATATCCTCTCCCGATACTGGATATAGTGGGTCATGCTTTTCACCAAAGTTAAAACTGTCACGTTCTACCGTAACATTATCCTCCAGATATTCTCCTTGAACGTAGAATCTTATTATGTAGTTACGAGATCTCTTCTCTCCATCAACCAGTACGTCTTCGGTAAAGTCAGAGTAGAAATCTGGAATATACACATCCAAGCTCTTCTCGGTAACTGCTTGGTTTCGTGCAGTTAGAACAATCTTGCTCTTTTGGTTTCGAGGCTTAAGGATTTTAAACATTTTATATCTTAGTTCTATACCGTTAACAATAAAAGTATCACTTTTCTTGAGCTGAATTAGAGAATCATCTCTTGTGCCAATTTGCTCATTTAGGATTATTGGGATATCTAGCGCATCATCTTCAAATACAATCTGCGGGCATGTATATGATGGGTCGGAAAAATAACTAAGGATCTGTTCCAGAATGCGATGTGAGATAATTTCTGGATCTTTGTCAAGTTTTACACCCTTAATGTTTAAAAGTCGAAGTATCGTACCAGTCTCTGACGCGCTAGGTGAATTACTAACCTTATCATTAACTATAACGTCATATTGCTTACCAAAATCGAATGAACGATGTTTGTATTTGTTATCTTCAATAAACGTGCTTTCTATGTGTACGTCGTTAAAATGCCGCAGATAAAAAAATCGACCAAAACCCTTTCCTCCTATCGACCTTTTAAATTGGCTATATATGGTGTCGAAAGAATCGCGATTTTCTTTATTAAAACCGATACCATTATCGGAGACTTCCACAGAAGTTACATCTGCCAACTTATCACCGTCCGTTGATACAAATGGCGGATTCCTAATAATCCGAATACGGATTTCCCCATCATTTCGGCCTGACTTATCTATAGCATCAATAGCATTAGTTATTGCCTCTGTAATAGGAGTATACGGGGTGGACTTAGCCCTAATATTATTAATAACTCCTTGGATAAATACTTTACTCATTATAAATGCTCCCAGCCCTATTTTTTACTATCTCATTCATCTCTTCCCCTCAACCCTCTTCTGCACAGCCCTCAACTCCTCAAGATATTGCTGCTCTATACTACTCAGCTCTTGATTACGCATACGTTCTTTGTATGATTCATACTCTTTGGCAACTTTGGTGAGCATGGTTTTGTGTGATATTTTGCCCGGGTTATCAAGGACGCCCTTACCGTAGGTAGCCGCAAATTTGTCAACTTCACGCACCCAATCAGCCATGCGCATTGGTTCATGATTGATAGCCTTGAGCTCAGCGAGATCAAAAAAGGCACTCACGAGGCGGTTGAGTATGCCAAGTTCATCAGCCATCAAATAGTTTTTAGCAATTTGCGCTTCACTTTTGGTAGGTTGCTGACCGCGAAACGTCGTGAGCCCTAAGAATGGCTTGTCAGAATCAACCCTGGAGTAAATAACCTCAGCGGCAGTCAACATATTAACAGCGTAGTGCAGCTTATTCTGAACTATCTGGAAAAACTCTATTTGCTCTTTGGAGCTCGGATTATAATCTTGACTGGTGGCGAATAAATCTAACACTTGCCGATACAATATTTTTTCACTACTACGAATATCTCGAATTCGCTCAAGTAGCTCTTTCCAATAATTTCCGCCACTATTTTCTTTAAGACGCTCATCGTCCATGACAAAGCCCTTAGTAATATATTCACGCAGTCTTTCGGTAGCCCAGATACGAAAATTCGTTGCTATATTTGACTTCACGCGGTAACCAAGCGAGATGATTAAGTCAAGATTATAATGTTTTGTCGTGTACTTTTTACCGTCTGCAGCAGTTAGTAAGAAATCCTTACATACTGAAGCCTCATTTAGCTCGCCCTCATCAAAAATATTCTTAATATGCATGGTAATATTTGGTCGCGAGGTATCAAAAAGGTTGGCTAACTGAGCTTGAGTAAGCCATATTGTTTCACCTTGGAACCTTACATTAATCTGCGGCTTACAATCATCGCCAACATACACCACCATCTCGCCGTTTGGATTATCGCCGCTTATCATTTGATTTCTTTCCCTATTTTGGCAAGATTTTCTTTTATTTTTACCTCTAGCTCACGGCTCTTCGCAAACTGCCCTTCAAGCTCAGCCGTCAACCTAGCAAATTTCTCGACAAACAGTTCATCGTCTTCCTCGGCCTCTTCGACACCAACGTAACGACCGGGTGTCAGCACGTAATCATGCTGCTTGATTTCCCCTAGTGCAGCAACTTTGCAAAAACCTGGCTGGTCAGTGTAATCCGCGCTGGCGGTTTTATAATCATGATATGTCTTCGCTACCCTGGCGATATCTTCCGCAGTCAGTTCGCGGTTACGACGGGTGACCATTTTGCCCAAATTACGCCCATCAATGAACAGCACTTTGCCGTGACGATTGGCACGATCACGCGACACAAACCACAGACAGCATGGTATAGCCACATTAAAAAACAACTGGCTCGGCAGCGTGACGATAGCGTCAACCATATCATTAAGAACCAGCTGTTTGCGGATGTCACCTTCACCGCCAGTTTGACTGCTCATACTCCCGTTTGCCAGCACAAAGCCTGCAGTACCGCGCGGGCTCAAATGGTGAATCATATGTTGAATCCACGCAAAGTTAGCGTTACCCTTTGGTGGCAGACCATACTTCCAGCGCGGGTCAGCCTGCAAGTGCTCTTGACCCCAATCGCTGATGTTAAATGGCGGATTGGCCAAGATATAATCAGCTTTCAGGTCGAGAAGCTGGTCATCCACCAGGGTGTCGCCGCGTTTGATATTCGCGTCAATTCCCCGAATTGCCATATTCATTTTAGCGAGTCGCCAAGTCGTTTCGTTCAGTTCCTGGCCATACACCGCGATATCGCTAACGCGGCCTGCGTGCTCCTCGACAAACTTCTCGCTCCAAACAAACATACCGCCGCTACCGCAACATGGGTCATACACGCGCCCGCTGTATGGCTCAAGCATTTCTACTAGCAATTTCACGATGGAGCGCGGCGTGTAGAATTCACCGCCATGCTTACCCTCACTGTCAGCAAACATACCCATAAAATATTCGTACACTTGACCAAGCAAGTCTTTGGAACTGGCAGTGTCGAATTTGATATTGGTAAATAAATCGATAAGTTCACCCAGGCGACGTTTGTCCAGGGCTTCACGAGCATAATTTTTCGGCAAAACACCTTTCAAACTTGGATTATCGCGTTCAACTGCTTCCATGGCACTATCGACTAGCACGCCAATTTCTGGCTGCTTGGCGCTCGCCACCAGGTGTTCCCAACGAGCCTCCTTGGGAATCCAAAAAATATTCTCCGCCAAATACCAATCCCGGTCTTCAGGATCATAATTCTCATCAATCGCTGCCTGATGTCGCACCGAAAACGCATCTGAAACATATTTTAGAAAAATCAGCCCCAATACCACATATTTATAATCCGACGAGCTGATATTACCCCGTAGTTTATCCGCCGCAGCCCACAACTGCTTTTCAAGCTCCCTTGTATTCATAGATAAATTATATCAGATTGGGGGTCGTTTACTCTGAGTGTAGCAGACTTTTGTAGTCAGTTTTCGTAACAATAATATGATCATTAAGCGTAATACCAAGCAGTTTTCCCGCTTCCGCCAGCCTGTTCGTGACATCTTTATCAGCCTGACTGGCCTCCAAGCTCCCGCTCGGATGATTATGCGCCACGATGATCGAGGCAGCGCGGTCGGCGATGGCATCGGCGAAGACCTCGCGCGGGTGTACCAGGCTGGCCGTCAACGTGCCGATAGTCACCACCCGCTTGGCAATCAAACGATTCGCACCGTCCAGTGTCAGGCAAACAAAATATTCCTGCTTTTTGTCGCGAATGTCGGCCAGCAGTTCGACGGCCTTTTCTGGGCTGTCGATGATTGGCTGGTCGCTATCTAGCAAGTACCGCCGCGCCAGCTCCAAACTCGCCAGAATCACCGGGATTTTCGCTTCGCCCAAGCCAACCACGCTGCGCAGATCATCATACGAAACATCACCGCCTTTTTGACGCAAAATTTTCAGCACATCGCGCGCAATTTTACCAACATCTGCCTGCTTATTGCCGCTGCCAATAATCGCCATCAGCAGTTCCAAGTCGCTCAACCGCGCCGTACCGTAACGCGCCAATTTCTCGCGCGGACGGTCGATTTTCGGCTTGTCGAGCACCTTCATAATCTTATTATATCAAGCTCTCGCCATGCTATACTAGGGCCAATGCGACGGCAAACTATTTCCTTTTCTCACAATTCTCACACCATACCGTGCGAAATACTTTTTACGAGTGATGACATGTCGTTTGATACGATCCTCCTGCTCGGTAGTGGTCAAGTTGAGCACATATTTCACCGGGTAGCCCAAATATGCCCGCCCAACATCGCCGTTGTTCAAGGCGCGCCCCACTGGCTTCTTAATGAAGATAATGCCAATGATTTCATGGCAGCCTTCATCAAACAAGCCCTTGACTATTTACTAGCACACACCCAAACTCAACAGCTTCATATCATCGCTGAATCACAAGCCGCCCCGTCAACAATCTTTTGTTGTGCACAACCAGAGTATGTACCACGCCTCAGCCAACTCACCCTCATTCAACCACTTGGACTCACACACAACTATTACCAATCCCACCGACGTGTCATCAAGCTATTCCAGCGGCGTGTAGTAAAAAATATGTTGCATCAATTCGGATCGCTTCTCACTGACAAATATATGCGGCGCAATTATCGCACTGTCATGAAGCGAGTTAATTTTACTAATATCACAATCCAACGCCAATTTGTCCATGGATTATCTGTTAATAGCTTCAGTGATCTTCAGCAGATTCACCATAATCGCCACATTGTTATCATATCGGGGAAGCAGGACGCGTTATTTCCACCTCGTGTCATAAAACAAAATCTTACCAAACATCAATTACCAATCCCTGTAATCCGCGTACCTCGCATAGCTCACTCATCACTAGCCACGCGTCAAGGCTATCGGCTGCTCAAAATCGCGCTGGCTTGTCGACCGCGCGCTACACATATTGCCACTACCAACACACCGACCAATCGCGACGCTAATGACGTGTCAGTCGCACCGGATTGAATTGTCGCCACGGCTTCCTCTTCCGGATTGAGTCGGCTATCATCTGACCATAAGCCCAGCGATGGGTGGTTTTTGACAACCAAGATATTGTCACTCACGGTGCTCGTTTCGCTATTATAACCGTAATTATCAACCGCGCCGGCAACCGCCAAATCATTCTGCTCGCCCAGTTCAGACTCTACCGCCTCGTCCAACTCAGCATCAGGTATTAGCTCAACGGCTGGTGAGGTGGAAGTAACTATCTGCTCCTCTGACTCATAATCATTGGTGATTTCAGGAACTGATACCGCCTTAGAATTGTCCAATTGCCCCACGGAATCCATATCAACACCAATCTCGCCGTCTACAGAGAGTTCCAAATCACCAGGTTCTTCACACACCGTAACGACTTCTGCCGGCGATATCACCGCGGCTACTTCAGTTAAGGTTAATTCTGATTCCACTCCCGGCAAATCCTGCTTCACAAAAAACACCTCTTCCTCAGCCCAAATCTTATCTTCACTGCGACCGATGTCCGCGGTGGTGTCAGAGCAATCAAGTTGCCTAAAGACAGGAATTTGCGGCTCGGTCGCATCCGTATCAACCGCTAATTCATCACCCAATTTCTGTGGCAGATCAACGGCAAGTTGAGTGTCATTTCTATCAACTGCTGTGTGTTTATCTGGTAGATTCGGCGTAATGTCTATCATTTCTACAGATGCCGCCACATCAGTTTTATTTGTTGTATTTACCACATCATTCGCTACAAATACATCTGTTTCTACATCATCAATCTTCGGCTGTACCAAATTATTATCAAAATCGGCACGGTCGCCGATAATCAAAGAGTTCTCGCTACTTTCGACAGACATCTGCTCCTGTGACAATATAGCTTGCGGTGTTCTGCCAGATTGACCAATAGAATAACTGCCTGGCGATTGGTACGTCTCGTTTTTATCGTATTCCGCCGGCACGCTAGCCGCGACCGTTCGCTCCTGAGATAGCGGCACATCGTCTACGTCCGGCGTCAAGTTACCGGGCTGTACATTATCAGCACCGTCAAGAGCTTGGATAGAGCCATCACAACCTGCCACCGTGCCAAGTTCAGCTTCGCGAGGCTGTGTATTTTGTAGCGGCTTGACATTAGAACCATCAATTGATTCTGCCGCCGGCTTATTCATCTCTGTTGCATCAAATTGCGCTGCCGACCGCTGTTCAGAAGCTGACGTGAAGCTGCTTGCTGCCGTTTGTCTCGGTTCAGAATCAGACAGTTTTGGCGCTGCCGCAACAACGTTATTTTCTTTCGGATGTTCAATTGATGATGGTTTTATACTTGACGGCGCAGTAGCTTCATCACCATTATATGTATTTTCTACAACACTATCGACGAGTTTATTTTCGCCAGACAATAAGTTGGCAGTTTCATTTTTTGGCAAAGTATTATTCTCGTTAGCGGTTTGAGTATCCTCGCTTACCGCTGGCGATGACAGCACAGTTCTCGTTTTCGTTCGTGTCGGTATGTCTGAAGATTCAAATGCTGGCTGCTGGTTTTCTTTATCTGCTGCACCAGAAATAACATCAAAAGTCTGCTGTTTTATTTCTATCGACGGACGATTTTCCTCTGTTGGTTCGGCAAAATACTCCTCGCCAGATGTATTAACGAACGCTCCGCTAACATTTTCTGGCTGGGCTTCTCTAATCTCATCAACATTATCAGCGGCATCTTCCGTAGCAACTGTTGGTTCCAAAAACGATTGTTCCGCCTCCTTAATATCCGCAGGTTCGTCTGGAGATTCTGTTGTTTCACTAGTCGGGATTTCATTGCCTTGATTCGGCGGCGCAACCTGCTCAATTAGTTTATCCGTCTTATCATCGCTTGTTTCAGTGATATCTGCATTTGTTAAATCCGCCCCGCTATCAGGATTAGCGTAACCCGCCACGACAATGCCGTCATCGTCGTCACTCAACAGATCTCTTAAATACGATTCGCGTTCTGGCGCTGGCTGCAAATTTTCATTAGCAAAATTGCGCATACGTAAAATCGGACAGTCGTCGCGTGCCGCGCAACTAGCACAGGCGGCGCTCGCCACACCTTGACATATTGCTACCCTTCGCTCATCACTCATCCGGTTTTCCGACGAATTAATCTCGCTTTTGCCGGCAAGCGATAACGCGTCAACCGGCGCATCAGGCATATCTTTTAAGTCGGTGCTGCCATCCATGAAAGTATCAAGCTTTTCTTTGCCGCCAGCCACCGCTACTAAGTCAAGGCCGCTTGCCGCCTCGTCCGTATCAGCATTTACCTCTTCACCAATGTCGCCAATGCCAGACGAAAAATCCTCACCTCTCAGCGACGAAATGTCAAAACCATCACCGTCAATTCCTGCCGGTGATGATTCTCTTGTAGTCGCCTCCCCAATCATTGCTCAAAAAATGTCTCCGTTGAAATATGTGATTCGTCGACACCAGCGGCGGTTAGTTTTTGCCAAACATCGCGCACAAATGGCAGGCTGCCGCAGACCAGAAAATGCGCATCATCCGGCACTTCACTCACAATGTTCGCCGCCTCAAACCGCCCATTCCGCCAGCCATCTTTCTCCTTAACCTGCTGGCGGGTACTAAACTTTTTGACCGTAATATTTGACGCTGCCAGCTCCTCAGTAAACACCATATATTCCGGCGATTTTTGACTCAAATAGAGAAAGGTCGACTGCTGGGCATCCGCCAAAATACTCCAAATAGGACTGAGCCCGCACCCCGCCGCAATGCCAACCAGCGGCTGCTCAGTCTGCGGGTTGAAATCGCCGTACGCCCGACTAATCTGCAGCGTGTCGCCAACACGGCGCGAACACAAATAGCTCGAGAATTCGCCGCCCACATTTTTCACGGTAATTGACATCAGCTCCTCACTCGGACGCGAGGAAATACTATAAGCCTTGCCTTCGCGCACCTGACTGCCATCGATAAATACCGTAATGTATTGCCCCGCCATAAAGTCAATCGGCCGCACAAAATACAGTGTCGTCACCTCGGGGTTTTCCTGGCGCACCCGCACAATTTCAACCGTTAGTGAATCACGCATTCGTCAACGTACCTTTCCATTATGTTTTTGGCAGCTCTAAACTCTTCGTCGGTAAACGTGTGGTAGTTGGCAAACTTCGGGCTAATCGTCGTACCGGTGCGAAAATGCTGCAAAGCAAACCGTTTAGCGCCTTTGACCAACTCGCCAATCTTTTCAAAATCCGCCACCCCCAGCTGCTCGCGGACGATCGTCGTCCGAAATTCATGACCAATCCCTGAGTCAATCATCAGCCGCACATTGTCCTTGATCGCCGCTAGATCAATCGGCCGCGCCGCAATTTCTACGTATTTCTCTAACGGACCTTTGACGTCCATAGCGATAAAATCAATCGTCCCCTCTTCAATCATACCGCGCACCATGTCAGGATGCGTACCGTTGGTATCCAGCTTGACATCAAACCCCAGACTCTTGATCATCCGGCACAGCACCGGCAAATCCTCGTGTACCGTCGGCTCGCCACCAGAAATCACCACACCGTCTAGCCGACCAATGCGCGATTTTAGGAATATCATCGCCTCCTCGACTGGGATACTTGGCGCTAACCGCTCGGGTAGTACCAGTTCAGGATTATGGCAGTAGCCGCAGCGCATATTGCAGCCAGAGAGAAACAGCGCTGCCGCCACGTGTCCGGGATAGTCCACCAGCGACAGCTTCTGAATCCCGCCGATCGCCACCCTAAGCTGGGACAGCGACGGCGCAAGCTCGCTGGTGTTCGGCGGCATCGTCATAATGCTCCCTCATGTCAAATTCAGCTTGCTTGCCGTTGTTCCACTGGGAAACTGGGCGCAAGAAACCAACCACCCGCGAGTACACCTCGGTAGTTTCGCCGCAGTGCGGGCAAGCCGGATGTTCGCCAACGATATAACCGTGGTTAGCACAAATCGAGAAGCTTGGGCTAAAGGTAAAGTACGGCAGTTTGTAATGTTCGCAAATCATCTTAACTAATTTTTTCAGCGTCTGTGGATCATCCATGCGCTCGCCCAGGAAGAAGTGAATCACCGTGCCGCCCGTGTATTTGGTTTGTAGTTCGTCCTGGAGGTCCAGCAACTCAAACAGGTCGTCAGTGTAATTAACCGGTAGGTGGCTAGAGTTGGTGTAGAACGGATGCTTGACCGTGGCGCCGAGTCCATTGGCAAAGTGTGCTCGGTCGGGGAAGCTGGCCTTGTCAAGCTGCGCCAAGCGATAGGTCGTGCCCTCAGCTGGCGTCGCCTCCAGGTTGTAATTATTGCCCGTTTCTTTCTGGTATTCCACCAAGCGGTCGCGCATGAAGTCAAGCGTTTTCTCGGCAAAGACTTTACCTTTTTCAGTGCCAATGTCAACGCCCAGCAAGTTCAGTGCCGCTTCGTTAGTACCGATCAAGCCGATGGTTGAAAAGTGATTCTTCCAGTACTCGTTGAAGCGCTTTTTAATATCGCGCAGGTAAAACTTGGTGTACGGATACAGGCTGATATCCGAATCGGTTAGCTGTTCCAACACCTTGCGTTTGGTCTCCAGGCTGTCGCGCGCCATATCCATCAGCTCGCCCAGGCCCTTGAAAAACTCTTTCTCGTTCTTCGATTTCAGCGCCAAGCGCGGCAGGTTAATCGTCACCACGCCGATTGAGCCGGTCATCGGATTACTGCCAAACAAGCCGCCGCCGCGATATTCCAGCTGGCGATTATCAATGCGCAAGCGGCAGCACATCGAGCGCGCATCCTCTGGATCCATGTCGGAATTGATGAAGTTTGAGAAGTACGGAATGCCGTACTTGGCACTAGCCTCCCAAAGATTTTCAATGACCGGATTATCCCAGTTGAAATCCTTGGTGATATTGACCGTCGGAATCGGGAAGGTGAAGACTCGGCCATTGGCGTCGCCCTCAGACAACACCTCGAGCAGCGCTTTGTTAAGCATATTCATCTCTTCTTGATAATCGCCGTAGTTGGTATCCTGCATCTCGCCGCCGATGATCACAGGGTTACCAGCCATGTGCTTTGGACATTCCAGATCGAGCGTAATGTTGGTAAACGGCGTCTGGAAACCGACCCGCGTTGGTACGTTAACGTTAAAGACGAATTCTTGCAGCGCTTGCTTGACCTCGTCATAGCTCAGCTTATCAGCGCGAATGAACGGCGCTAAGAGCGTGTCAAAATCAGAGAACGCCTGAGCGCCAGCCGCTTCGCCCTGCAAAGTGTAAAAGAAATTGACCACCTGCCCAAGAGCCGAACGGAAATGCTTGGCTGGCTTGGAGGCAACCTTGTTTTTAACGCCAGTGAACCCTTGGCGCAGCAAGTCCATCAAATCCCAGCCAACACAGTAAACGCTCAGCAAATTAAGGTCGTGAATATGCAAGTCACCCTCTTTATGCGCCCGGCCGATTTTCGGCGAATAGATTTTATCCAGCCAGTAGGTCTTAGTAATTTCCGCCGAAACGTAATTATTCAGGCCCTGCAAACTATAGCCCATGTTGGAGTTTTCTTTGACTTTCCAGTCCAAGTTGTTGACGTATTTATCGATCAAATCGACGTGCGCATTGGAAGTAATTTCACGCAGTTTTTTATGCTGGTCGCGGTAAATGATGTAGGCCTTGGCGGTTTTCTTAAACTTAGAATCAATCAAAATATCCTCGACGACATCCTGAATATCCTCGACACCCGGCAGACGTTTTTGATTGCGGGTTTCCAGTACCGCCAATACCTTGTCAGTCAATTTAACGGCCTGCTTGGCGTCAAACTCGCCGGTCTCTAGGCCCGCCTTCTCGATGGCCTTTTCAATTTTTTTACGGTCAAATTTGACAGTCCGACCGTCGCGTTTTTTGATTGATTTGTACATACCCCTCCTTATGATGACAATAGCAAACCAGCCCCAACCTCCCCGAGGGACTCGTGTTGCAAAAAACGTTATTTATTTTCTAAAACACCATATCTAGTGCTTAATATAGAATATACACGCGATATATAGCGTTTGTCAACGAAAATACATTGTATTATTTACATGTGAGATGCGGAAGTATTTGTTCCCTCTGATAATACCAAAACGTCACGGTAAATCATATCAACAATTTCCGCCTGAGCCAGCTTCTCGCCAATTGGCTGCTCACCTGGCACATCCAAAACATCCTGATCTTTCCACCACTGGCGCATTTCCGATTCGCCAAATTCATGAGCGTTTGGCTTAGTGGCGTGGCGGCGCACCGTTTCTGCAAACGACACGTCAAAATAATAGACCAGCTTATCACCCTGAAAATCATTCAGCAGCCGACGCAGCATCGCGCCGTATTTTTTATTACTCAAAATACCCTCCAAAATCACCGTATAACCAACGTTATTGCCGTACATGCACAGATCATAAATCAGCTGAATCGCCGGGTTGCTTTCACTGTCTTTCACGCGAAGTATCTCCCGCCGCACCATATCCTGCGACACCAGCATCGTGCCGTAGCCTAGCCGACGCTGGAGCAAGCGCGCCGTGCTGGTTTTACCGCAACCAGAATTACCGCGGAGAATGATCAGCGGATGAGAGGTCGTCATATACGCTCCAGTAAATCATAAGCGGTGGCCGCTGACAGCGCCTGCATTTGGCGAAGATTATCGCCTGACTTAAGCGGCGGTTTGAGGCTGCGGATAAGATAAAAGCCAACAAATGCCGCTAACATCTCCGCATTGAGTTCATCCAACCACGGCGTTACGTCATGACCATGTCGCACCATATCGATCAGAAACTCCGTCGCACCAGACCCCCGAGGCGCATAGGAAGCCCAATTCCAATCGACCAATTTCAGCTCACCAGTTTGCGGATGAAACGCCAAATTATCACTGCGAACATCACTGTGATCAAAACAGTCTTCTGGCTGTTTAGCGAACCGTTTAGCACGTACCGAAATATCAACTAATTTATCGCTCTCGCCCAGTAAATCAATCGTCTTTTGGCAACGCCGCTGGTTAACTTCTGATTGTTCTGGTAATAGTGTCCGGTAATTCTCGATCAGCTGACGGCGAATATCAGCCTCGGCAATAATTCTATCAATGCCCTCATCCAAGCCGAGTTCCGCCGTCGTAAACGGCTGTAATTGCAGCTCCTCAACCACTTCATGCGGCAACTCCGTTTTTTCCAACTCGCGAGTTGCCGCTACCACCGCTGAAATATATCGTTTCACCACAAATTTTTCCGCTGGCGGCTGCCATAGCCAGCCGTCGGCTGACGCATAACTGGTTGTCATCAGCACGTACCCGTCGCCATCCAGTTTTATCCAATCGGCAACATATTGCGGGTGAAGTTTCTGCAATAACCTTGTCACTTCATAATCTTTTTTCAGCCAAGCTAATTCCCGCTCGCCATCGTCCGGCAGTAAATCGACATCAACCTCTTTGACAAAAATTGTCTTATCGCCCGCCGACACCAAGGCGCGGCGATTGCGCGAAAAGCCGCCGCTCACCGAGGTAATTTGTAAATCAGATACATCGACACCGAGCTCCGTTGCAGCACACTGCAATGATCTGTCGGTCAGCAACTTATCAGGGCGAGGCAAGGTTTCCATATGGAAATTATAACATTTACCATATACCTGTTCTATTGCGCCATATAATCAAACAGATCTATGTCAGTCATATAACGTCAGTTTCCTGAATTACACTCCCGTATCTCGCCGATAAAAGCCAATCGCTGCCACGCCAAGCGCCGCTAAGCTCACAAAGATTAAGACTACCAATTTTCCTAGGTCTAATCCATCCATCAAACTGCCCGGAATGTTGTAGTAATGGATCAGCGACCAAATGTCGTAATCTTTCCAACTTTCGATCAACTTGGCGGTAATCGACAGGGCGTACATTGCTAGAAAAATTAGACTACCAACGCCGACGGCCAGCCCGCGCCTACCTGTCACTGCCTGGGTGACAAAGGTGAGGCTGCCAAAACTAAGCCCCAAAAGCCACAAGCTCACACAGGCCCCGGCAACGTGAGTGAGGTTTGGATGAAAGTCGAACAGCGGACCGATGAGCACAATCGTCATACACAGCATCACTGGAGGAATCACCAACAATCCTGCCATCGCCACATATTTTTGCAGCACAATCGTCACACGAGTCCGCCGACTAGCGAGGAGTAATTCCAGCGTTCCTGCATCCTCTTCCCGACCAATTACCCCAGCACCCAAAATAATCGCCGTAATCACCACCCCGAACATCGCCACCAGCGGAAACAGCTCAATACTCAGCCAGCCCTCTGGCGTGGTGCCAATCGCCAAATCGCCAACTACCGCTTTCATGCCGGCTGGCATCATATTGATGAATGGACTTAATTGATCGCTAAATTTATTGAACAGCGCTGAGAACAACACCGCCACAACGCTAATTCCAATACCCAAAAACAGCGGCAGTTTGTAATTTTGCCGCACCGTCTGCCGCATCATCGCTTTGCCTCCTCGCCTTCATAATACCGCATGAATAATTCTTCTAATTCTAGTTCTGATTCGCGCAGGGCTTTTGGTTTATGTTCGGCGATGAATGAAACAAACTCTGCCGCGTCGCCTTTGACGGTAAATTCATATTCGTCGCCACGGTGTTGAACGTCGGTGATGGATGGTAATTTTTTAGCTGCCGCCAGGGACGGTTTTTTAGCAAAGGTCACAATGTAGCAGTGAGTCGCCAGGTGTTTCATGGTCGCGATAGGTTCAATAGCAATCAATTTTCCATCGCGGATAAAGCCAGCGCGGTGGCAAATTTTTTGCACTTCAGCCAGATCGTGGCTGCTAACAAACACCGTGGCGCCTTGCCCAGAAACTTCGCGCACCAAATCGTAAAATACCTGCTTCATCAGCGGATCCAGCCCGCTAGTCGGCTCGTCCAAAATCAGCAATTTCGGGCGGTGCATAAAAGCTTGAATCAGGCCGATTTTCTGACGATTACCCTTGGAAAGTTGACGAATCGGTCGATCCAGCGCCGCCTCAAAACGCCCAGCCAATTCATCAACATAGTGCCAATCAACATTTCGACCCGTTCGCGTCAAAAACTTCAGCAATTTCCGACCAGTCATAGTTTCATACAGCGCGATGTCACCCGCCAGATAACCAACCTGATCATGAAGCGCCGTTCGTTCCTCAACGCTCTGTCCACCCAGCAACTCTACCCAGCCATCCGTCGGCCTCAAGAAATCCATCACCGACCGAATCGTCGTGCTTTTACCCGCACCATTCGGCCCGAGAAACCCAAACACCTCGCCTTCGCGTAGCTCCAGCGACACATTGTCGACTGCCAGTTTATGACCAAAGCGCTTGGTCAGCCCGTGTAACATCAGCGGTGAAGTATTACTCATAACGACTCCTTTTCATAGTCATTATTTGCTATGGTTTCAGTATATTATAGCCATACTAAAAGATTAGAGCAATGAGCGAACTTCCACTGCTAGCACGCCATAATGTTTTTGGTCAGCAACGGAATAATATTTGTTGTATTCGGCAGCGGCAGCTTCGGCACTGGTGGCATGCGGAATAACACGGTGGTAACCCTCGGCCTGCACCATTTCTAAAAAGGAATTGTAGTGGCGGATAGCGACAATCTCCACGCGTGCTTGATCTGGTTCGCCGTCGTGTAGTATTCCTTCGGCATCGCGAACATCGCGGCGCAGGTGAATCTTATCGCCGACTCGATACTCGGCAAATTTTCCGCGATTCAATCGACCTTCAACCGTCTTCCGCCCGGCGATAATATCGTCGAGTAATTTTGATTCTCGTCCTGAGTGCCAGATTTTCATAATTCCTACAGTGTTGTATCTTTTTATAGTTTTTCTTAACTTCTAGACAGCAGCGGTGTCGTAGTAAAATTATAGCACAGCCTATAAAGGTGTTTCTGCTAGGCATACCTACCAAACTACAATAAAATCTTTAGATTAGGCAAACCTTAAACGGCCATCGCTTGCGCCTCCGGCCAGATTCGCTGCACCAGTCGTTTACCGCGCGTGGTTAGCCGCACCCAAGCGTCGCCATAGGCCTGGTCGATCGCCATCAAACCTTGGACATCACGAATCTGCCAACAGCCGCTCAGCCACCCTTCTATTGACACAATGGTCATAATTCGATACGATATGAATGAATATAAAAAATTATTCATTCATATTATTAACATGAAGGAGGTCACCAGCATTGGACAAAAGACAAGCATTAAAAACAGCCGCCTATGATGTCTTCTCAAAAAAGGGATATAAAGAGACCGGTATCTCAGAAATTGCTAAACGTGCTGGCGTAGCAGTCGGTTCTTTTTACAACTACTACGACGGCAAAGAAACTATCTTTCTGGATGTGTACATTGAAGAAAACAACCGTATTCGCCAAGCGATGATGGACGACATTGATTGGCAGCAGGATTTGGTTGAACTTGTGAGACAGATTTTTGAACAGTCACGAAGTCTCGTTTCATCCAATAAAATTCTGGCGGAATGGCATAATCCAGCCGTCTCTCGTACACTACGTGGTTATTATTCTTCGGGTAAGGGTAAAGCTACGAATACCTTCCATCAATTTTTGGTCGAAACCTTTACTGGTCGCATGGTAGCAGAAGGATATTCAGAGGAAAAAATTCAGGATATTTTACAGGTTTATAATCTATTTTACTACATGGATATGCATATCACTGAAGGCGATTTTCCAGGTATTGGTAGAACACTAGAACTACTTGCCACTAACTTTGTTAAAGGGATTTTTACATCATGAAAAGGAGTAAAAAAATGGTAATCATCGTTATGTCTATTCTTGCGGCTACAGGCCTTATCGCTTGGGGTGTCATCGCCTACTTAGGGAGAGGCCAAACGCTATCGGTCAAATCTATCGAAAACTCTAGCGGAGACCTTCATGTCATTCGCCTGGCAAAACCTGATACTATGACATGGAAGGCAGGCTCTTATGCCAAGATCACGCTACCCAGTACGACATTCGGTGGTGAAAAGAATGATCATAAGGGCTCGTTGGCTGAGTATCGCCTCTAGTCCTGAGGATAATGAAATTATTATCCTAACCCACAATAGCGGTAGTCCCTATAAAAAAGCTTTGACTAGCCTACCAGCAGGTAGTCAGGTCAAGATGAGTTGGCTGGAATCTTCTTTGTCAGTTACAGACGGTAGCGAGCCGCTGGTTTGCTTCGCGTCTGATGTCGGTATCTCAGCAATACGACCAATTGTCAGGCAGTGGGCCGGTAAACGCCCTGTCATTCTCTATCACCTAGACAAGGGAGTAAAGGTCTTTGATAAGGAACTCTCAGAGCTAGCAAACAAAACAGCCAATATGACTTATGAGACCAGTGCTAGCCTTTCTCAAAGCCAAGAACGCTTCAAGCAGGCGATTGATGGACATGGCAACAAGGCTCAATATCTTGTAGCAGGACAGCCCGACGATGTGAAAATGATGAAGAAACTCCTTGGAGACAACGCGATGTATGATAACGTCAAATCAAGTATTTTTCGGGGGTTGAAGTAGTCAATATGACTGCATGGGTTGCCGATAGGTGATACTTAGGCAGCTATCGCCTGAGCTTCCGGCCAAATTCGCTGTACCAGCCGTTTACCACGCGTGGTTAGTCGCACCCAAGCGTCGCCGTATGCTTGGTCGATTGCCATCAAACCTTTATGCCGCAAGTCCGCCAGCACATTCATCGCCGTTCGGCGCGGCATACCCATTTGCGCTGCCAGCATGGCCGCATCGTCACCGCCATCTTCGTAGACTTGCTGGAGTACCAACGCCTCGTTGGTGGTTAAATTGATTTCGTTTGCTTTCACCTTGTTCATGATCATCCTTTCTGTTAGTGATGAGTATATGATAGCTAAGCAATCTGTAATTTCGCTGTAAGCTGCTCGACTCTTTGACGTCCCTTCGTGACCGTTTACCTAGCAAAGAAAAACACCTCCCTAGAAGTGTCTTTTCTTGGCTCCGGGGGCGGGGTTCGAACCCGCGGCCTATTGGTTAACAGCCAACCGCTCTACCGCTGAGCTACCCCGGAATACGTGTCGTATTATAGCGAGTTTTCAATCAGTTGTAAAGTTACCGGCGGACAATTTCCAGGGCTTTTTTCAAGATTTCTGCCTCCAGGCGCGATTTCTCATCATCCGCCGCTTCCCGCTGCTTAATCTCCTTCACCAAGTTTTGCCACCACGCCTCTTTTTCCGCCTGGCATAGCACCAATGACCGCACCTCGCCGTCGCGCTTGTCAAGTAGCCCTGCCGCCACCAAATTATCGACGTGCTTTGCCACCGTCGAGACCGACTTATACCCCAGCGCCCGCATAATTTCCCGCAGCGTCGGGCTATAGCCATTGCCCTTGATAAATCCATCAATAAAATCCAGCAGTATTTTTTGCTTTTTTGTTGGCTGCATGCTTTTAGTATAACCTGCCCGAGTTATTTGCGCTATACTAAAGAGGTGAAGCGAGTATCATCGACGATATATGTGTGGCTACTGGCCGCCGTGCTGTTTGGCGGCGCACTGTCACTACAGCCGAGCATCAGCCTGGCGATGCTCGATTTTCCGTCGTTTCGCATCGGACTATATCAAGTGGCGGTGATCGGTGTGGTTGGCTGCGGTCTCGGTATAATGATGCGCCAGCGACTACGGCCTCGCGGGCCATGGTGGTGGCTCGGCATTAGCATGCTGGCTATTACTAGTATCATTGGGCTGTTAGTATCTTATGTCCGAGCACGTACCGCATTATATACGGCATCGCTTTTATTGCTGCTGATAACCGCGGTATGTGCTGCCCTGATGTACCGGGCATTATCGGCGAGCGATCGGCGGCGCCTCATGACAATTGGCCTGTGGAGCGGCATCGTCTTTGGTATATTGGCGGTACTGCAGCTGATCATCGCCCATATTGAACCAACGGCATTCGGTACGCTCTGCTCAGGTTGTCACGCCGGCGTGTTTGGCTTTGTCAGGATCAATTTATTTGCCGCTGAGCCGCAATTTTTAGCAAGCAGCTTGCTACCGGCCCTGTTCGTCGGACTGTGCTGGCGAGAGAGGCGGCGACTAGCAGGCTGGAGCGTTTTTGGTAGCAGTGTGGCGATCAGTCTGACGTTCTCGCGCGGCGCGTTTATCGCGGTAATTGGCGCAGGCATCGTGTATGGCGTTGTCCGCTGCTGGCAGCGGTGCGGGAGAAATAGGGACAATACTACTGACGCGGCGCGGGCATCTCATCACGATGCGTGGCGTCAACTCGGCATCATCACGGCGGGGTTCGTGATTGGATGTGCCCTGCTACTGGTCTCAGCGGTGATTCGCTATCACGACACGCCACACATTGCCTATAATACCGCGGTGAGCATGCTTGACCAGCTGTCGCTCGGCCGCATCAAATTACCGCAAAAAAACACCCTCCCAACGCCGGGTAGCCCACCCTCACCGCAAGTACCGCCAACCAGCGAGACTACAGCACCAGAGGCACCGCCCGCCGCCCAACCAAACCAGCCCGCACCACCAGCTAATTTCCAGCCATCGGGTTTCGTCGCAGCCTCGGCTGATGACCGACTCAACGCCGCTCAACTGGCGCTCCGAGCCTGGGCAGCAAGTCCACGCACCATACTCTTTGGGACTGGCCTTGGCAATCTCGGCAGTTTTATCCAACATCAGCTACACCAGCCGGTGTCGACCGATCATACGGTGTATATTTTCTACGTTTTGCTGCTGAGTAATATCGGCGTTGTCGGTATGATACCGCTACTAGCACTGCTTGCCGTCACGCTATGGCGCAGTGGCCGATGGCTACTAAAACCGTGGGGGCGATTCGCCTTACTGCTAACAACGGCTATCGCTATCCACTTTTGGTTTTTTGGCAGCTTGATCAACTCGATGCATTGCCTTGCATGGATTGGTATTTTCTTGTATAATCACCCCAAAGGTCATGAAGAAGAACTCTGATTTTTACTTCAAATTGGTGTTGATCGGGCTGGACGTACTGGCGCTAGTTGGTGCGTTCACGGCGGCATACATCATGCGCGTATCACTCGACACGCGACCCTTCCATGTGCAAATCGGGGCGCTGGAGTTTATCACGTCGATTGTACTGATGCTGCCGCTGTGGGTTGTCTTGTTCTCGTTTTTTGGGTTATACGACCGTGAGCACTACATTCATCCGCTGCGCGAATTTTGGCGACTTGGTATGGCGGCGGTTTGTGGCATCATGATGATGATTTCCTTTAGCTTCTTTAGCAACACACCGCTCTTTCCGGCCAAGATGGTGGTGATTTATGCGCTGATCATCAGCTTTGTCATCTTGCTCATCCTGCGTAGCGCTGCCAATATCGTGCGGCTGCATCTGCTGCGCAAAAACATCGGCATCAAGCGTGTGGCGCTGGTCGGCAATGCCGAATCGACGCGAACGCTGGCCGAGTTTATCAGCGCCCACCCGTCAACCGGCTTTCACCTCAGTGCTATTATTTCTAAAGACGGACTAATCCCGCCACGGCTCAAGGGTTTGCGGCGTTCGACATTGGCATCGGCCTTGACTCGCGATAAAATTGACGCCATTATTCAGACCGACACTGCTCGCAGCGAAGCGCACTATAACTTGGCGGAGCAGCACTATCTTGATTTTTATCAAGCGCCAGCCCTCGACGGCCTGATGACGGCGCGCCATACGGTGGAGATTATCAATTCCGTGCCGCTAGCGTACATTCACCCAACACCGCTGGCTACCGGCTACGGACGCGTGGTCAAACGACTGATGGATCTCATCGGTGCGACCATTGGTATCATCATTACCTCGCCGATTATGCTGCTAGTGGCAATCGCTGTTAAGCTCGGTGACCCACGCGGCCCCGTGCTGATGCATGGGCAACAGCGGCGACGTTTAACCCAGTTTAATCGCCCATTCAAGGTGTATAAGTTTCGCTCGCACTACGCCAAGTTTGATGGCAAAACCGACGAGGAGGTGTTCACGATGATTGGCAAACCAGAGCTGATCAACGAATATCGGCAGAACGGCGACAAGCTCGATCATGACTTTCGCGTCACACCAGTCGGTCGTTTCATTCGCCGGTTTAGCCTCGACGAACTACCGCAGTTATTTAACGTTATCAAGGGCGATATTAGCCTCGTTGGGCCGCGGGCGCTGGTGCCGCACGAGCTGAGCAATTACGAGAAAAAGCACACGCTACTGACGGTCAAGTCTGGCCTGACTGGCCTAGCGGTTGTGTCGGGGCGGCGCAGCATCGGCTTTGAAGAGCGGCGGCGACTGGATCTTTATTATGTACAAAACTGGAGTTTGTGGCTGGATATCACCATCCTCCTCAAGACCTGCCTGGTCATCTTTAAGAAGGAGTCTTGATGCGCACCCAGCCGACCATCGCGATCGTTCACGACTGGTTGTATGGCGGTGGTGCTGAGCAAGTTGTTTTGGCGCTACACCAGCTCTATCCTGACGCCCCGATTTATACCTCGTACTGCTCCCGAACGTGGCGAAAAAAACTTGATAACAAGGTGGTGACTGGTTATTTGCAGCATTGGCCATTTGCCCAGCTCAGGCGACTACTGCCGGTGCTCAGGCAGCGGTGGTTTGCGCGGCTGGATCTCGGGCAATTTGATATTATTATTTCTAGCTCTGGTAACGGCGAGGCCAAGTTTATCCGAACCACCCGTCCCGATCAACGACATATCTGTTATTGTCATACGCCAACACATTTTTATTGGCGGCACTATCAGGAATACCTGCGTCGGCCGAGCTTTCGGCCGCGGTGGCTGGCGCGACTGGGCCTGCGGCTGCTGGTCCGACATCTCAGGCGGCGTGATTATCAGGCGGCGCAGCGGGTTGATGTCTTTTTAGCCAATTCCACCGCCATTCAGGCTGATGTCAAGCAGTTTTATGACCGAGACAGCATCGTCGTCTTTCCGCCGGTGCAAACAACCAGCTTTATGGCACTCGCAAAAACCCGGCCGCGCTCCGTGACGCTACCCGACCGACCGCGCTGCCTGGTGTGGGGGCGACTGGTGCCGATGAAGCGGCTGGATTTGGTGATTCGGGCCTGTCAGCAGCTTGGTTGGCCGCTGGACATCATGGGCGATGGGCCTGATCGCGAGCAGCTGGAGAAGCTGGCGGGCGAATCGACGCGCTTTCTTGGCTACGTCAGTGACGAGACCCGGGCTGCCGCCATCCAACAAGCCGACCTATTCATCTTTACCGCCCACGAAGATTTTGGCGTCGCACCAGTTGAAGCCTTGGCCGCTGGACTGCCAGTGGTAGCATATCAAGCTGGTGGCGCACTGGACTATATCAACCCTGGTAAGAACGGCTGGTTTTTCGCCGAACAAACCGTTGAGAGCTTGGTGGCAACGCTCCAAACACTGCCCGACCAGCGAGTCTCGCCGCGAGCCATCGCCACCTCCGCTAAACCATTTGCCGAACATGCCTTTACGACTGCCATAAAGAAAATTGTAACCAACGAAAGGAGGGGCGCTCATGCGCATCGCCATTGATGCTCGGACGCTACGGACGAGCACCGGCCGTTACGTCGAACGGCTGATTCATTATCTACAAAAAATTGATAACAGGAATGACTATATTATCTTACTCAAGCCAAAGGATATGGACGGCTGGCAGGCCGACAACCCACGCTTTCAGAAAGTCACCTGTCCATTTGCTGAATTTTCGTTTGCCGAGCAACGAGGTTTTAAGAAACAGCTGGAGGAGCTGCGCCCAGATCTCGTGCATTTTGCAATGGTTCAGCAGCCCGTGTGGTACCGGGCCAGCCCGGTCGTCACCACCATGCAAGACCTGACCACCGTTCGGTTCAACAACCCCGACAAGAACCCGATGGTCTTTTGGGTGAAGCAGCAAATTTATAAATGGGTCAACAAAAAAGTCGCCAGAAAGTCGGCTCATATCATCACCATCTCTGACTTTGTCAAGCGTGACTTGGTGGATTTTACCGGAGTCAGTCCAGATAAGATTACCGTGACGCTTGAGTCCGCCGACGAGCTACCAAAGGGCAATGATCCGGTCAAGGAGCTGGTTGGAAAAAAGTTCATCATGTATATCGGCCGGCCGACACCACATAAAAATCTGCGGCGACTAATTGACGCATTTGAATTATTGCAACAAAAGCACCCCGAGCTGACACTGGCGCTGGCTGGCAAAAAGGACGGCAACTACGCTCGCCACGAAGCGTACGTTACTGAACACGGCCTTACAAATGTCGTCTTCACCGGTTTTGTGTCGGACGAGCAACTGCGCTGGATGTACGAGCATACGGCTGTGTATTGCTTCCCATCGCTGAGCGAAGGTTTTGGCCTGCCGGGTCTCGAAGCCATGCTGCACGGCGCGCCGGTCGCTTCAAGCACCGCCACTTGCCTGCCGGAAACGCATGGCGAGGCGGCTCACTACTTTGATCCGTATAGCGTTGAGGACATAGCGCGGGCAATTGACGAACTTCTGACTGACGAGAAGCGACGTCGTGACCTCATCAAGAAGGGTAAACAGCACGTCAAAACTTTCTCGTGGCAGCGAATGGCTGAGCAGACATTGGCGGTGTATGAGCGATACGGCCGCAAAGACACCAACTCATAGCGGATGATTCTAGCTTATCCACACTAGACACTTACGTCCATGACCATAGTTCTTAGGTCGCGGCTCGGCTGCTGGGTTATTTTTGCAACTGCTTCGCGATATCGCCACACTTGGCGGCCACATCCCGCCGCGCCACCAGCACACCGTCTGGCGTGTTGACCACCACTACATTGTCAAGGCCGATCACCGCCACCGGCTTGTCTGGCTGCTCATTACGAATATAGGTATTGGCGACGTCGATGGTATGAATGTTGTCACCATATGCGTAATTGCCCGCCTCGTCCTTGGCGACCGCATCATGTAGATCCTTGAAATTACCGATGTCCATCCAGTCAAAGCTGGCTGATACCATAGCCAGCTGATGAGCTTTTTCGATCAAGGCGATGTCGATAACTTGATTATCTAGCGCCAGGTACGCGTGATTGTAAGCCTCGCTACCAAAGTCAGCAATTGACGCTAACGTCTGGTAATTTGACCACAGATCTGGGGCACTCCGCTGCATTTCATTCATAAAAACGTCAACTGAGCCAACAAAGTAGCCGCAATTCCACAGATAATTTCCCGACTCAACATACTGCTTCGCCGTCTCGTAATCAGGTTTTTCCTTGAACGACTCGACATTATAGACGCCCGCTTGAGCATCAATCACTCCATCGCGCTGAATATAACCAAAGCCAGTCGACGGGAAGGTCGGCTCAATGCCAATCAGCGTAATACAACCACGCTCGCGAGAAATGCGCGCTGCTGTATCGAACGAGTGGGCAAACCCCTGGGTGTCACGCACATTATGATCAGAATGAATAAAGGCAATCGGCTCAGTCCGGTTATGGTGGCGATTGATATAATCCAAGGCTAACACAATACAATGCGCTGTCCCCCGCCGTCCCGGCTCGATCAAAAAGGCCTCGTCCGGCAATTCCGGTAGCTGCGCCCGCAGCGCCCCGGCGTGGCTGGCCTCGGTCACCACGTAGATAGTATCACCGAGCTTTCTCGCCCGGTCATAGGCTTGTTGGACCATGGTGCGCTCACTAGTTAACGCCAAAAGTTGTTTTGGTTGAGTGGAGGTTGAGAGTGGCCAGAGGCGCGTGCCTGAGCCACCGGCGATAATTACAGCTATCATACTATATAGTATACCGAGTTAGGAGTACAAACGCCACCTATTCTTTAGAGGATTCCGCACTCATATCACAATGGGCCACTAGCGGGGCCTGTCATCGTCAACACCAACCTTGTAATCAAATAACATCGCTATAGCTTCTACTCTATCAAAGAACTCCTGTATCTGCCCGATCGTTGGATCTTTTGGCATTAATGTGAGTTCTTTTAGTATCATATCGCGCAGAACAGCCTTCTTATCATCAAGCTCGCTCAGCAATTTGATGCGCTGTATCTCGGCTTTATAGTCCTGAGGAGCCTCAGACTCCTCTCCTAGTAATATGTGGGCCTGCATTCTAGCTTGTTCGTAGCGCTTTTCATCATAAGCAGAATTATCCGTTTCCTGCTCAACCATTGACTTTGGATACATCAGGTCGACCTTAATTTCACCAACACGCTCTCCATTGGCCATTGCCGCCAGAACAGTATAGTACATATACGGCCATTTTTTCATATTTGGTGTATCTGAAGGATAATCTAATAGGTGCTGCATCCCTTGACGATTGTAGCCTCGTGGACCAGCGAGTGAATCTGCCGGCATCCCTAGTATATGCTCGAATAACCAGCCAATCAATTCTTCGGTACGCCGCTGGAATGGCGGCATTGATTCTTTCGAAGCCTCCGTCCGTCCGATAACGACAACTGAGGGGTCAACCTTTGAATCACCGTCACCCAACATCTCAGCAATCTTGCATGCAAGATGTGCCATTGATTTCTCTGGCTCGAGAGTGATAATTTTATTTCCACCTTGAGCTATGACAACTTCTGCACCCTCCTGTCGCTGACTGGCAATTCCCAACCGACGAGCAGATCGTACAAAAGCCCCGCGCGCGCGGAAGGCATCTGCGACTTTATCATCTGGCGACCCATCAATCACGACAAGTGGCAATTCTTGTTCGGACCACTCCTCTGCATTTTTAAGTGCAGCCTCAAGGCGAACATCGTCAAGATTAGGATAAAACGTCGCCGTCACTCCGACAGCCGGTGCTCCCTCTATAGGAGGGCTATTCCTTGGACTCATGCTCTCATTTTAACACAAAAGTTTAATTTGTCAATAACAAATCTGGTCTCTACCCTTCAAAAACGCTTTGTACAAACGATATCGCGTCTGCTACACGCTTCACGTTCTCACCCTGTTCGCCCGGGCGCATTTCGATTGACACAACACCCTCATAGCCAATGGACTTTAGCGCATCAGCTGCAGCGCGATAGTCAACATCGTCGCGATCATAAACTCGATCAAGCATCGGAGCGCTGACATGAAAATGCTTCAAGATATCGCCGTTATTTCGTATCGATTCGCCAATATCATCACCAGCTAACGCCATGCATGCCGTATCAAGATGCAGGCCGATCCCCTCTGAGTTAACCATACGAACAAGCCGCGCACCTTCATCTGCTGTTGTCACGTAGTCACAATTATATTGAGGTGCATTCGGTTCGATGCAGAGCATGGTGTTATGCTCCTTGGCGACATTACCGAGCTCGGCAAAGAAACGGCTTGCGATACCGTCCGCCTCTTCTACTGACATCGCACCGCGCTGTCGATTCTTTGGTGAACCAAATACCAGCCGACCAGCACCCATATCCCCAGCTAACCGCAAAAAGTCAGCCATATATTGCTGCATCTCGTTGCGAAGTTCGCTTGATTCAAACAGCTTTAGGTCAGGGCGCGCAAACAGCATCGACTGAAAGGCTACAATCTCAATACCATACCCCCTCCACCACTCGACATATTCGTTAATTTGCTCGGGAGTCGCCTTGGTCGGATCATCCCAGCGCTTCGTCGGCGCGATCTCGACACAGCGTACACCAAGCTCCCGCAGCTTTGCGGCGACCTCCGCCTCTTCTTCATTTGTCCATGCGATGTTCGATATAGCTAGTTTCATATGGTAATTATACCACTATTTATCCTATAGATTACGCTGCGAGACCACACCGCTCCTTGATGTATTGAATCTCCTTCTCGATTACATCCGGATTCAGAGGACCCCTCATCTCAAGCGACAACCAGCCCTGATAGCTAACACTCCTGAGGGCGTCCACATATTTTCCTTGAGGAATATCCAGCGCAGATGAAAGTCGCGCCAAGTCTGGAGCGCTGGCATCAATACCGCGTACACTGTCTCTATGGTCACGAATCAGCGAAGCTAAATCCCCCGGCGTGTCCCCAGCACCAAACATCGCCGCTGTATCAGGATGAATTCCAAACCCCGGATGGTCGATGCGATCAGCCAGTTTCCTGGCTTGGTTTAGGTTTTCCACGAACTTGTTGCCATAGCCTGATAGCGGCTCGAATGCTATCTGCGTATTGTTATCATGGGCCGCAATAGCAACTCTACCAAACAGTTTAGCCGCTCTCTCCATAGCCTGCTCGCCACTAAGCTCTCCTGGGTTACGCAATCCCGGTGAACCAAATGACATCGAGTCTGCACCGAGTGACCCGGCAAGGTCGGTTAGTCTCTTTAGGTGTTCTGCCAGATTTTTACCCTCTTCTTCAGTACCGAAAATCTTCGCATTCTCTCCAACCCCGTATGTCAAAGATTGCAGCCCAACACACGCTAGACCGAAGCCCCCAAGCTTTTTGCGATATTCTCCAGCTTTCCGCTTCAAAGTTTCGAGTCGATCCCCAGAGAGATTGGCAATTTCTGATACACTTGGCCAAATTATCGTTGGCGCAACCACAAGCCCTTCAACACCACACTGCGACACGCGGTCTAGCGCTGCTGCTTGTTGACCTTCACCTTCACCAAAAGCAATATTCGAGATAGCAAGCTTCATTGACTTCTTCGAATTCATACCCGCATTATACCATGATTACTTATTTTTTGCAACAAACTCCTTGATGCCGGCCAGCTCTTGCTCCTTTGTGTATAGATAATTACCTTCACCACCATACACTTCAGCGTATTTACTGTGCATATCCCAATAGGCTGGCGTCACGCCCTCTGGTGTGTTGGTAAATTCCATACCAAAGGCGACCCTGGCGACTTCCCGCGTGCTGACTGGTGGCGTCGCAAAATTAACCAGCGGCAGATTATTCTCGAGAGCAATAGTGATATCACGCCAGATATTAGCGAGATTATAGTACTGATACATACCATCAGCATGAATTTTCTCAACCATGTTATTGTTCATCAGATCATAAATAACATTCTTCTTCAGCCCATCGCCAAATAGCCCCGGCAGGCGAACAATTGTTGTGTCAAAGTTCTCACGACAGAATTGCTCAAGATAATACCTATTAACTCCGTATGGCAAAAGCCCTTCGGTTTCAATGGGTGTATCTTCGTTAGCACCATTTGGGTTTTTATAAACACCGACTGTTGAAATCAGGACGAGCTTCTTAATCTTTGCCTTTTTGATGTGTGAGATAAACCCTTCAATCTCCGCACGGTCAACCTCTGGCTCCTGATTGATCCGCCACATCTCAGCACGGTTTGCAGCGCTCACCACCAGGTCGTACTCTTGACCTTCAATGTCAGCTATATTTTTGCTGTTATAATAATCGTCAAACTCGTGTTGACTCTTTATATTCCCACCGACAAAGCCAGTGTACCCAATTAATGCAGTTTTCATAGTATATTCCTCCTGGCTACAATTATGTCAGATTTTATATAAAACTCAACGATAGCCAGTATGGACATGCGACAATATCAATTATAGAATGGTTTAGGTACTATGAAGAAACCTAAAATTTTAGGCCAGATAACTCTTAAACAAGCGCTGCTTTTTACCGCAGTATTTGTAAGTATTGCCCACTTGTTGGTTTTCGTAGGCTACGCTGTGTTCGCAGCTCTCGGGAATGGCCTGGCGATGGATTCCTATGCGGCCAATGGGACGTTCCAGCTATACAACCCCCTCCGTCGATTACTTGATGGTGAAGTTTTAGCACGAGACTTTCCATTCTTTCACGGGGTAGGAGTTCCCCTGCTTCATTTCCCCTTGTTTTACATCATGGGGCACAACTTATTTGCTGTAGAGGTTGCAAAGTTACTAGTATCACCACTCATATTCCTCATCTCGTCTTTCTTGCTATTTTGGGCTTACTTCAAAAATGTAAAGAAAGCGGTCTTTACAACAAGTATATTTACCGTCATTTCACTGCTGTGCATCGATGCGATTTGGGCGGGTAATTCCCTTCTAGGTCTCAGGACAGCCTTTCCATTCATTGCAGCAGCATTTATGTTATGGCACCCAGACTGGCATGTTAATATCGGTAAACATAAAACGAAAGTCAACCTTTATTACCCCATTCTATACACCCTCATGGGGATTTCCGTCGCGTGCGGAACCGAACAGGGTCTAGCATTCATGCTTGCTTATGTGCTCATCAGGGTAATTCAGTATATTCGTTCCAAAGAGATGATAAAAAAGCGGATGCTGGCATTTATTGGCGAGTTATGTGGTGTAGCACTGGCTACGTATGTCGTGCTTTCAATTATGACGCTTGGCCACGCACACGAGGCACTTTACTATGCACTCGTTGAGGTTTCAGGCGACCAAGGATGGTACTTTGGCGCTCCACCAAATAATTTTTTGCAATTAAGCAATCTTGATCAGTTATTCACCAACAGGATGCTATTCTACATGCTGCCCATCATTATCGGCGGTGTTGTTGCCTATATAATTGGTGTAAAGAAAGCTCTACTGTCCAAAAAAGAAACGTTCGTTTTCTCTATCTTGCTACTATATGGCCTGGTGGTCTTTGCTGTTTCTGCCACTGGTTACTGGGCACCTAGTGCGCAGCTCATACCACTAGAGCGAGCAGCAGGAGTTATTCTTGTGGCGACAGCAACTCGTGTGATATATAACCTGATCCGAGCAAAAAAATCGACTCCTAACGCTAAAAGTAAAGGCTTCTCGGTCTTAGCATTCGGGTTATTGCTTGGTAGCATCATCGCCCTAGGATATAACACGGCGATATTTCTACAAAAAATTGATTGGATGCCGCTAAGACACATTATTACCGAGTCAAAAAAGGCCAGGCATTCTACTGATGATGCTGAATATGTCAGCACCGCCTGGAGGAAGCGCCTCGAGGCCTTTGCTCCACATATTGAAAAGGGGGCACGTGTCTGGTCTACCTACACCAGTGTTTATGATTCGATTCGCCAACAGAAAAATGGATCTTCGGGGGGTGAAGACTATATTATACACGCCCTAGGCCCCGCCAGAAGAAATCGTTACACTCAAGATTTTATAACCCAAAAGCCTGATTACGTCATAACCCTAAATCCCTCATATTTTAAATATGAGGAGTGGCTGTGGACTCGTCACTGGGCATTTTATAAGGAGCTTCAGGATAACTACACTATCATTGCAACAAATGATTCTCATGTTTTGTGGAAACGTCAGGCGAGTAATGCAGCCCAAGAAAAGACGAATCACCCGAAACACCGCATACAAAAAGACACAAACGGAGATTATGTCATTACTGCTGGTGCCGCAAACAATATACGCGTGTTTGAGGTGTCGGTTCGCTACAGTGCTAGAAGCGTTCTACCTATGACCGCTAAATTACCGAGATACCTCCTAGAGTTATCTGGATCATCACTACAAAAACATCCTGTGTCGCTACCACAATACGACACGAGCTGGAGCTTCCCTGTGGCACTGGCACCAAATGATTCATCCATACGAATTTCGCCAAAAGTTTATAGTTTGATACCGGGAGCTTCTCTGGAAATACAAGACGTATCTTACCGCGAAGTCACCGCCCAAAATAATCTATATATCTATCAAAGTAACTTTTGCCTACATAACGCTAATAAATGCGAAGGGATTGATAAACGCTAGCTACGAGCGGCGGCCTTCTTTCTTTGGTTGGCTTAATATTATCGTGAATAGTCCGGACAGTATCGCCGCAAAAACCGACCAATACATATACCGATAATCAACCGCCACCGCCATAGGAAAGTATGCCACGATATATATAAGACCCGACAAAGCCACCGCACGGATAAAGCGTCGCTGTACCTGTTCTCGTATTCTCCCGCTCTTATAGTAAATGAAGACAAGGACAGCAAGATATAGCCACGGCTGGAAAATCAGAGGGATATTCGCCTGAGCGCCGCCTTTAACATATGCCGCTAGACCACTAACGGCATATTCATTCTTTACCGCGGCACCGACCTGATTTTGCTCAATGCCGGGCTGAAAAATATACATACGCTCTGGTTGTGGAAAAAGAAATATCGAAAAAGTTGCCAACCGATATGATGCATATTTTATTGGATGTCTTACGATCGTCAATAGCCAATCATTAAATACACCTTGATGTTCATTTTTGAGTGCTTCTCGCTGGGCGGCCGTTGTACATATGATATAAGAATTCATAATATCTTTTGTTTTATCGCGACAGGTGTCATGGATTTTTTTGTACATAGACCACCGACCGTGATGTTCTCTATCAAGATTAGCAACGTGAACTATATCGTCAAGCTGCACAGCGGTAATTGGATGAGTTTTTTCACTAGGCTGATTAATGACAGCAGTGACACCAATCGTCACTATTAAACCCGCCGCTATACAGGCAAAACCGCCCCATACAGGAAGTCGCTTGGTAAATAATCTCGGTAGCACAAACAAGATAGGCAGCACCGCAAATAATGCGTTATATCGTAACATGCCGGCATAGAGAATCAATAACAGCGCCAGTCCGACAATACCATACTTAACAGTACGTCCTAGTGGTTTTTTACTGCTTATGATGAACCAGATGAGGATTACCGCCAACGTCAGACTGAATGCCATCTGAACATCTTTCCATATTACGCCAGCAATGTTCACTATATTAGGCAGTAGCAAAATCATGTAGGTAGAAAGAGCCCATGCGCGATTACGAGTGTGCCGATACACGAGAATCGACAGCACAAACATAGCCGTAACAAGTAGTACCAGCTGAAAAATCAACATAGATGAAATGTGGCCAGTTACTCTAATCAGAAATCCCCACAGCCGCGTCATCACTGGCGGATGCCAATCAGTAAGGTGAGCTACGCCCGTGGCTTGCTCAAGGTGGCTGATGGAGTCGGGCGACATATATCCAGGATAGAAAACAATAACAAGTAGCGCTAGCATACACACTGCTACTAACGCAGACTGGATGTGAAATTTTGAGAGGCTATTTTTTATGCTTGCGATATTTACCGGCCACCGCATAGAATAACACCTTCAGAACGTGCATGTTCCCCTTAATTGGGCTGATTTTTGTTGGTGTCTTGCCCTTCTTCGGATAGGTTCGTACCACTGGCGTTTCGGCCGTTTTATATTGTTTGCGGCGGCTACTCTCGATAGCGAGGTAGTAATGAAGCTCATAGGTTTGAAATATATCACGGAATACGGCAATATCTGGGTCTTTAAGTAGCTTTGCACTGTAGGCGCGGAATCCATTTGTGGTATCGGTATGCCTCTTACCAGCCGCAAGACTTATCAGCGGCGCATGAATAAGATGAAGACCTATCTCTCTCGAAAGCGGTGTGTTTACCGCCTTACCACCTGGTATAAACCGTGAGCCCTGAATGTGGTCATATCCTTGGTCAAGCAGCTTAATAAAGTCAGGAATTCTCTCTATACTATCCTTGCCGTTGCCATCAACAACGACCACTCCTTCATAACCCTCAGAAAGAGCCCAGGCAAACGCCATCCTCATCTGTGCGCTCAATTTGCCCTTGCCTTTTTTCGTCAACAAAGCGCGTACGTCTTGAGATTTCAAGAAATCAGCCTCAAGTGAACCATCAGTGCTACCACCATCAGCTACTATAATGTCAATCTGTTTTGCTAACGGCTTCATTTTTTGTAATTGCTTCTGAATTCGCTCTCCTTCATTAATGACGAAAACACACACGCAATATTTGTGCTTTTTCTTGTTTATTTCATTTACTTCAAAGTCTGGAAACTCCCACTCCGGATGGTCTTGACGAATATGATCTTGTTTATTGACTACGGGGGTTTTTGTCATGATGCAATATTCTTCCTTTCTGCATTTGCTAGTGACGTTGTACTACTTAGCTCATCAAGCACATAATACCGAGCATCCCGCCGTGATTCCACTAATATCTTGCCAATATATTCGGACAGAATCACCATAAATAAAAATAGGATGAAAAACATTCCTGATAGCTCAAGCGACGTCGACACCCAGCCCTCAGCAACATTCTTTTTGGTAAGGGCTATGATTACAACATAAAGCGCATACACCAAGTTCACAACACTGGCAAAGAACCCAACCCACGACATAAAGCGGAGCGGATGCGTCGAGTGGCTGGTAATGATATCGAGCGCCTCTAGTGTCCCCCGCCCGAAGCCATGTTTTTTTACAGGATCAACCAGAGGTGAATAGGTATACTCGGTATATGAATAGCCGATAGTCCTTATCATGTGCCGAATGTGGCTATCATGTCGAGTTGATAGAGTTATCGCTCGTATGGCACGACGATTAAGAGATATAAGATATGTTGCTTGTAGTGGAATATCTATATTGATGTATTTACGATTATACCAATAAAACAACCTGCGACCGATACCAGATTTTGACAAAAGGCGCTTTGTGGTTATGTCGGCAACACCCTGCACGATATCGTGTTTTTTATTCGCCTCAACAATGTTCATTACATCCTCTATGCCGTCAATAGCGGGATTAGTTACTACCGCATAATCGCCAATCGCCCCCTCGAGACCAGCAATAATGGCGATGTCATATGTGTATTGTCGAGAGAGGCGGATAAGCCGCATACACGGTAATTCATCAAGGAGTCCACTAACAGCAATCACACTATTTTGACTCAAATCATTATCGACAATTATAATCTCATAATTTGTGTAGCTACCCATTAATCTCTGTGAGAGCCTGCGACAATAGTCGGGAAAACCATCAAAGTCGCACGTTACGACAATAACCGACACAAAGATGTCTTGTTTACTCGATTTTTTATTTGTCTTAGTTGAACTATTTCTTGCCATATAGCTTGTCTAACTCCTCGTACACATCGTAAATATTATCTAGCTTACCGCCCATTATACAAACATACCCGTTGTAACCCAAGTGGGCCTTAAACAAAATAGGACGGCTATCATCATCTTCACTCTTAACGAGCACTGTCTTTACCTCAACGATCGACTCCTCGTATTTCATGTCCTTGAGGGCTGGGATAAAACGCACCACGTCGTTATACATTTGTTTATAATTACTCTGAAAAGAACTTTTGTCGAGATAGGCGTGTGTGTCAATTTTTTCAGCCGGCGTATCCTCGTTGTCAACCCATGACTCGTGCGGCGTATACCTGACATGAGAGAGTGTATATAATCCCCTGGAGGGAAACGGCATAATAGAGAAAAACGGACCGTCCATCACCGTAATACTAAAGTCCTTTAGATGCTCCGGCAAGCTCACCAAACACATCTCTGTAACTTCATGCTTCAAGCCAACAAGCGGTATATTTGATGCACGATGGAGCGTGTTAATGTTAGCATACGTGCAATTTAATACGAAGTCGCCCCTGAATTTGCCACCATTAGTAATAACGCACAGTCCATCTGGCGTTTCATCAATCATCGTAACGCGACAGCCAGTGTGAAGCGTTATTCCCGGACGATCGTTAATTTGCCGTAGTAAGTCGTCTCTCAGGGCGTGGGCATTAAAGGCATATTCTTTAACCTTAAAAACTTCTTCAATGAGATTTTTATTAAACATTTTTTGAATGTTTGGCGGAGCTACCGCTATATCTGCCTCGATCTTATCCGCAAAATTCTTGAATTGATGCGCATTAACCTTGGATAGATGCTTGGCAACAGCATAGTATTTATTAAAATCTGAATGAATTGCCGTCCCAAACTGTTTTGTAAAGCGCGGAAAATTAACTGCCGAACGATATCCCGTTAGAATACTTCTAGGGTAGTGGTAGCCATTGTGTACCCTAGCCTGATTAACATATGACGCCCGAGTCATTGTCTGTTTTTCTTTCTCTAAAATATCAATATTCTTGACACCCAGGGTGTCGTACAGGTACAGCGCTACACTCAATCCATAAAAACCACCGCCAATTATCACCGTTTTGTTACGCACGTTTTCTCCATTTTTTAACCATATTGCCAACATACAAACCAACTATCATATAGACAAACAGAAGTAGCGGCATATAAAATACGATACCGTTAATGTGAGCATGTGGCAAGGCATGTCCAGGCATAAGAATTAACCAACTCAGCGCCCCAGCTAATGAAATGTGTAACGACCATAGGAATGAACGATAATACTTGAAGGACGGGTGTCGCCTCTTAAGATAGAATAACACTAAATACCCCACAAGTACCCAAACGAGTATCGACTGAACGATCTCACCAAACACCCCCTTGATCGACAGCGGCAAGCTCAGTGCCGGCAATAGTACATAGTTACCTGCGTTTATTGCTAGATACTGATATGTTGAGCCTCTATCTTTTGCCAGCTCCTCCATATTAATGAATCGATTGGCAAATTTATACGATTCAGGTAGAAGCGTCTTTAAGTTACCAACAGCATGTGTTCGCATCTTTCGAATTCCCGAAAGCCCTCTCTCCGATGCCCGCTCATTAATCATCTTGAGAGCGGTGTCTGAGGAGTGATAGTAATCAGAGAGTGCCATAAAGTTGGTTGCGTACGCACCAACAAAGGCCACAACAACCACGATACATGTCATGACGGCGTGCTTCCAGAGGCTGATAACTTTTTGTTTATTATTGACGAGTTCAAAGAATATGATTGGTACAAATACAGATATAGCAATTGTTGATATATACTCATAGCCGCCCAGAAGTTTTAAGAATAGCAATATGGTTTCACCGAGGTAGAATAGCCACATTTTCTTTGATGACTTACAGTATGAGTAACTCAGAAAGGCAAAGGTAAACGGAGCAAACATGAGCGGCTCTATCCAGTACATGTTTTGGGCGTAGCCGACAATCCACGGGCTAAATGCAACCAGTATCGCGAATACTGCTGCAGCAACAAAACCAAATAATTTCCTAACCCTAAGAGCTACCAGAGCCATAATGACCGCCATGACCGCGGACAGGACCACGTTAACCTTCTTAAAATACGATGGTAGTTTTGCACTATCTTTTGGCGCCAACGCCGTAATTATTCTCGCCTGCAGACCATATTGCGAAGCATAGGGTTTGAGCAGGCTGGCGTCGCAATCTTCAGCCATCATAACTGAATTATAATCTTCATTTTTAGTGACGATTAGTGGTCCGCTATAGCTAGATTTTTCCTTACAACGAGCTGTTTTTTCTATTATGGCTGATGAGTCGCGCTGAAAACCATCAAACCATTCGCGCCACAAACCGACTCCAAAAATATTACCAAAGAAAGATAAAAACAAAACTCCCCAGACAACTCCAAAAAACAGTATGCTCTTTTTTCGCTCCATAATACTTACCATATAGTATCATAACTTAACAATAGACTAAAGTGACTACCTAAATTATAATAGCGTCATGAAACCACTTTTATCTATCATCGTTACCGCCCATCACGAGGGCCTTATTGCTCATAAAACTATGCGCTCCATTGAACGTGCTGTTAGCCTGCTTCGTGATAGCGATATTTCTTACGAAATAATTATATCAATTGACCGTGGCGATGAAGAAACAATTCGCTACTTCAGTAATTATACCGCTCTACCGATCGCTATACACCAATGGGATCATGGCGACCTCGCACAGTCTCGCAATAGTGCAATCACCAGGGCACATGGTCGTTTTATCGCATTTATTGACGCGGATGATTTAATGAGCGCTAACTGGTTGCGCGATGGTGTACAATTTTTAACAGCCCATTCCTATGGTAAGTACGTTGCTCATAGCGCATATACTATTGAGTTTGAGGGGGCGAGCGCCATTGTCGAAAAAGTCGGCCATACTAACAAAGACCGCGACACCCTGCTGAGTGTACTTTCGGGACGATGGAACTCGGTCATTATTGCGCCAAGTACTTTACTTCGCCAATTCCCATATACACCAAATAGCCCCGGATATGGCTACGAGGATTGGTTTATGAGCTGTCAGTTCATCCAGCATGGTGTCAAAAATGTCCTCATTCCGGAAACCGCTATCTTTGTTCGCCGTAAGGCCACCGGCTCGGAATGGGCACGTCAAAAAACTAGCCGCTCAGTGCTCCACGCCCACCCACTCTTTAGTCCATCGCACTTTCGTACCATCAAGCTTGACTCGGTTGCCACGCCTACCTCAGAGCAGCGGCGCCAAACGAAAAATACCATTAAGGAATTGATGGTTCGTTCTCGCATCCCACTGGGGTTAGTCAAGCGACCGCTCGCAATTATCCGACGCGGACGCAATGTGCTCAAAAAAAAGAAGTCGACACCGGCGACCGAGGTGCTGCCAGCGTGGCTTGATGCTGAATGGCGAGCATTACATCATATTGAGAAACTAATTTTTCCACCACATCCATTGCCGACAGTATACCACACAATTACTGATGATCATTATCGTGTTGGCTTGGCGTACTGGCAAATATGTCGTGATTTACGAAACGACACCTATGATTATGTGCTGTTCGTACCGTGGCTCAAGCGTGGTGGTGCTGATCTATTTGCTCTTAACTACGCCAACACCGCTGCATCACTCGGCAAGAAAGTTTTGGTTATTGCCACAAATGAAGTTGACGCTAATTACTCAGAGTGGCGACCACGCCTTAACATCGACGTAGATTTCGTGCCGTTTGGGACAATTACTCGATTTTTCCCTGCGGAGCAGAAATATAGACTTCTAGAGCAACTGATCGAAAATATCCACGTGCCGGTGCTCCATATCCTCAATTCAGAGCTAGCCTATGATTTTGTGCGAGATCACGCAGTGTATATCAAGGCCACCGGCAAAAAAGTTATTGCTACATCCTATAGTCAAAGCACTGATGAAACCGGACGAGTGTTTGGCTTTTCGCACAGTCACCTACCGCAGGTCTATCACCTGCTGGCCGAGATAACTACCGACAATGAAGCCGTCAAGTCGATGTGGGTTAATGAATATGCTTATAACGCGGATATAATCACCGTTCATCATCAGCCGCTTGATAGCAGTGCGTACACACCGATAACAGAGCTGGCCGGTCAAAGGCGGGTTCTTTGGGCGTCCCGCCTATCACCAGAGAAATTACCTCAATTAGTTGCAGTTATCGCTGATCTATTGCCTGATGATGTCCACATCGATATGTACGGTGATGCATCGAGCGAGTTTCCCGCCCATAAACTACCATCCCATCCACGGGTTCATTATCGCGGTGGCTTTAATGGTGTACCGTCACTGCCTGTTGACAACTATGACGCTTTTCTCTATACATCGCTCTTTGATGGCATGCCAAATACACCAATTGAGATAGCCCTGTGTGGATTGCCGTTGGTGGCAGCGCGCGTTGGTGGAGTAGCAGACTTTGTTGGTGCATATGGACAGATTGTTGATGATGTCACCAATCCAAAAGCCTACGCTGAAGCGTTAACTGTTGTTCTGGACAATCCCAAGACAGCGTTTGCTAACGCCCAAGCTCTGCGAAAGCAGGCACTACGTAATTTTTCGCAGAAAAGGTTTTTGACGGAAGTAAGGCGCATGCTCAAGCGGTAGTTGTCCGCAGTTGTCGCTCTACTCGCGCACCCTCATCTCCCCTCTAACCGCCTCATTACCAGTCTCAAGCGGTGGGGTAGCGTATTCATGCCAGGTGCGACCGTCAAAGGTAGAGAAATAGGCGCGGTAGACACCGACTGGGAAGGAACGAGTGGTCTTGAATTCTTGTTCTTGGTTAGGCTGAATGGTGGTTGGCCTGAGGCAGCCGAGATCGTAGTTTACTCCGTGCTGGTTGCGCATAATGAGACAGGTGCGGTTAGTGGTGGTGATGGGTTGGCTGGCAAAGTTCTTGATCTTAAAGGTGGTAGTGACTGGCTCGCCGGCACGTGGAGAGGGGTTAGAGAAAGTGATGCCCTGGGTGAGGGTGGGGTTGGGGAGAATGGTGAATGATAAGCTAGCTACCTCCTTGCCAGTCAACCCCGGTAGCGCCACCCCTTCGTGCCAGCGACTGCCGTCGTATAGCGCAAAGAAGGCTCTATACGTACCCGGCTTGTCAAAAAGACGACTGAGCGAAAACTGCATGCTACTATTTGGAGCAATTCCCTTTGTCGATTGACAGCCAAGGTCATGGTTCTCGCCACGTGGACCCCGAACAATGTAGCACAAGCGCTGATCAGTCTGTGACACCGCCGAACTAAGATTACGCAGGGTGAACGAGCCGGTCAGCTTGTCACCAGCACGCGCTCGCGCTGGCGTTATCGATAATCCCTGTGACATAACGACATCTTGCAGCACCCTCATCTCACCCTTCACCGCCTCGTTACCAGTCTCAAGTGGTGGAGCGGCATATTCGTGCCACGTACGGCCGTCAAAGGTGGAGAAGTAGGCGCGGTAGACACCAACTGGGAAGGAGCGAGTGGTCTTGAATTCTTGTTCTTGACCAGGTTGAATGGTGGTTGGTTGGAGGCAGCCGAGATCATAGTTTGCTCCATGTTGGTTGCGCATAATGAGACAGGTGCGGTTAGTGGTGGTGATGGGTTGGCTGGCAAAGTTCTTGATCTTAAAGGTGGTAGTGACTGGCTCGCCGGCACGTGGAGAGGGGTTAGAGAAAGTGATGCCCTGGGTGAGGGTGGGGTTGGGGAGAATGGTGAATTGCGCCCGGTTACCAGCACTAGCTGGCGTTGGCACCGGATACTGCGCCTCGGTCCAGGTTGTCCCCTTGTCAAGCGTACCACTCACTCGCGCCTTGTATAGACCACTTTCTCGTGGAATAAACTCTTGGTCATAGGCATAGGTTGCACCCGGCGCAAGGCTATTAACCGTATCAAAGCGAGCGTCGGCATTTCGTCCGCTCGGACTAGTAATTGCCGCGCCAAAATAACCGAGGTCGATTGGCTTCGGACTATTGTTTTTAACCGTGAAGCGGATCCGCGTTGATTGCCCAACGTGAGTTTGTTGGTTCTGAATAGTTACTGGGGAAGTTACTGTTGGCGCCGTCTGCACAAACGTCGACACTTCGCGGCTATGGCCCGGAGCTGATTCTGGATAATTATTACTCCAACCGTTGCCCTCACGGTAATTTGTGATCCAGAATTTATAATTCTCCTCTTTCGTTAACTTAGTTGTCACTCGGTAGGTATATGTCTGCCATGGCTCAAGAATAACCCGTTGGCTACCAAAGTCATAGTTGTTCCACTTGCTATCACGGGCAGCTATTGCCATAGTGCCTAGATTACGGCGCTGATTTGTGGCGTTACGGATAGTGAACGATGCAGTTATGGTCATGTCCGTAAACAATTTTGACCCGGTCCCCTCCGTTCTCACTGACAGCGGCGATTCAATTCGCACAGATTTCAGTGGCGAACCAAACCATTCGTTAAAGAAGCGCCAAAAATTACGATTACCATACGCGCCACAATGTGCCGTTCCTGGATAGGCGTCAAGGGCACCTTGATTTGGCTGATATGGGGTATAGTTGTACAAGTTGGCTGTTGCTTGATTCTCGATATATACCCATGAGCCGCCGCAGGCTGCGTTTGTGTTATACTGGATATAATTTGACCGACCAGCCTTGTAGCGATATTCACCCGGCCGATTAGTATATAGCCGGAATTGGCGCGCCGCCATCCGCAATTGATTGTACATGCCAGCATACTCATTTGAACAATTCGCTGTATTACCTGGTCCGCTGTCCGGACAAGCAAAGCCCATAGCATACTTGTACTGACTCTTGAGTGGCCAGACATCAGTAAATAACGACCCCTGTTCTTTCTTTAGTGTCACAAGCATTACTTGTGGATTAATGCCGAATTCTTTTGATACATTCCAAATAATATTGGCCACCGACAGGCCACCAGCAAACCAGCCGCCTCCTTTTTCAAACGAGGTTTCTTTCGTGCTTGGATTTTCATGATAATCACGCAGGCAGGCATACGGTGGGCCGTGCCAACCGCGTTTGGCTGCATATTGCGCTCGCGTACCTCCGCCATACTCGGACGGCCCAGTTCCCCACGTATCGCAGGCTGGCGTATGACTGTTGATAAAGTTTTGGATGTCTTGAACACTTGAAAATGTATTGGTGTCATAAAAAACATTGTCATCAATAATTCGCCCGGGACTCCATGGTGACAATGCTCCTGTTTTTGGCCAGAAGACAACCCCTAGACCAACAACACCAACGACGATCAGTGTATACCCGACACGCTTTAGCCAAGATAACTTCACACGCTGCAACCGAATCATCGTAGCCCCTCCTTACGGAACGACGGCCCGTTCGTAGACTCCCCGGCGTATACGCCCGACGAGTAAGCAACCTTGATCGACATGTCAGTGCCCGACGGCAACTCTGACAAGGGGATTTCAGCCATGCGACAGTTTGTTGAACTCGGCCCGGCGGACGCACTAGTTTGACGCGAAACTTGACCACCAGACCAGTAGACCGTGAAGGTACAGCTGCCACCATTTTCGACAATAGCGTTAACGCCGCCATCAATCTGTAGACGCTGGCGATCACCACTCAGACCGTAACCACTTACGATTGGCGTCACTGCTCGTTTTGAGCCGCGTTGCTCACCAGGACCGGCTGGCTTATCGGGGCTTCGACCATCGCGCTCTTCTGGCTTCGTCTTACTGTCGTCAACTTTCTTATTGCCATCTTTGTTGCTGTTATTTTCCTTTGCTCGGGACGAATTAGCATCATCCTTGGCCCGCTCTGTTTGTTGTGGCCGCGTTATCGCATAAACAACCGCTGCAATGGCAATCACGATGACCGCACTTACTAAACTAATTATTACAATCTTGGTCCTCTTTGGCGATGTTTGTTTAACTCGCATAGTGTTGTTTCCCCTGTTTTATCCTATCAGCTTAAGCATAACAGTTAATCGTTGGGTTTTCAATATTTTGCCAATAAAGATGCTATAATATCCCGTATGAATGCACAGAAATCCCAAGTTAAACCACCATTGGTGTCAATTATTACCGCCACCTATAATGACGAAACATACATTGAGTCCTCAATTCGCTCCGTGCTGTCACAAGATTTTACTGATTTCGAGTACCTTATTATTAATGATGGCTCAACCGATAATACAAAAAAAATCGTTCAGCGCCTTCAAAAAGAAGATAGCCGCATTCGCCTCATTAATCAAAAAAATAGTGGCCTCGTGGCTTCACTCAACCGCGGCATTACTGAAGCGCGTGGCACCTACATTGCCCGTATTGATGGCGACGATGAGTGGCTACCGCACAAGCTCAGGACTCAAGTCACTATGCTAGAGAAAAACAAAAACCTGGTTCTGGTTGGCGGTGGCGCAGAAATCATGAACCAAGATAGCGTACCAACTGGTTTTATTTTTAACGTTGCTCGTAACGAAGATATTAGACTCGGTCTTTGCATTTTTAATCAATTCTGTCATTCATCGGTCATTTATCGCCGCCAGGCAGCACTTGACGCTGGTCTTTACCCTGACACCTGTCCGGCTGAAGATTATGACCTGTTTAGTAAATTTGCCGAACATGGTGAGCTTGCCAACGTACCTTACCCTGTTTTTCGCTATCGCATTAGTGACGGCAGCATCTCGGCTAAACGGCGCGATGAGCAAAATCGTCTCGCTAAAAAGTTTTCGCTTCGCAACTGGGATATCGTTCAGCCGACGGTCACTAGTCGTGCCGACATCAAACGTGCTTTCGCCTATTATATCAAAAATCCAATTAACCATGATTTTGGAATTAGCCATAAACATGCCTATACGTTTGTACTCATGCGCATTGGTTATCGTATGCTTCAAAAGGGACAGGTTGGCAAGGGACTCCATCAGCTTTGGAACGTAGCATCAACCGGGCGTACTGCCGCCAAGATCGTTGTTAAGTGGGGACTTGATATCATCAGGATTAAGCTTAAACCATCACGTCGAAAAACAAAAACAGCAGCTTAGTAGTACGAAGACAGAAGATCACCAAACTATTGGACGGGCTATCCTTTTTATTTGTGATCGTGGCGCCACTGCCGCGGAATCAATGTTAATCCCCCAAACGACTGCCCAACCACTGAAAAGTCTTTCGTGATAGTAAATTCCTCGGCACGATAAGCAACGTCATACTTTACTGACCCATCGTGATTGAGGAGATTAACATCAACATAATACGACCCCGGGCCCAAGTTTGCTTCGATATCGAGTGTCAGTTTTTTATCCTTCGGTAGCCTAGCAAAACCCTCACGATTAGTAATAAAATTCGATACTAAATCACTGTCTTTGCGATATAAATCAACCATGATTGCTCGCGTCTTATCGTGACGCCAGGCGATATCAAACGAGATAGTCTCGCCAACCTTAAAGCTACGCTGTTTTTTACCTGTCGCGCCACGTATTGTAACATCAACATTTTCACCGGTATATTGCCTATTTCGGTCAATACTCGCGTCAATCACCGCCTGGTTAAGCCGACTATACTCGTCAGCTACCTGAACCGGGTTTCCCTCTTTAATAATCTTGCCATCCTGAATTAGCACAGCACGATTACAAAACTTCTTGACTGTTTCCATGTCATGTGTAACCAAGACAACTGTCTGCCCGCTGGCTTTATATTGCTCAAATATGTCGATACACTTGCGTTGAAAGGCTTCATCACCAACAGCTAATACTTCATCAAAAATCATAATATCATTACGCGCCTTGATTGCTACCGAAAACGCCAATCGTACCTGCATGCCCGACGAATAATTTTTTAACTTCTGATCCATAAACGGTTCAAGTTCAGCAAAGGCAACGATCTCATCATACATCGCCTCCATCTCTTTGCGAGTAAACCCGAGTAACGCCCCGTTCAAAAAAACATTGTCTCGGCCAGATAACTCTGGGTTGAAGCCAACGCCCAGTTCAATAAATGGCGTCAACTTACCGTTTAGCTGGACATCTCCACTCGTTGGTTGATATACACCGGCGAGAATCTTAAGCATGGTACTTTTTCCCGAGCCATTCCGACCAACAACGCCGAAAAAATCGCCCTGATTAACAGTAAAACTAACCCCGTCTAGTACTTTCTGGACGGTCTTTTTATTCCTCTTGACAATATTAACAAAAGCATGCTTGATGCTTGAGTTCTTGGTTTGCGGCAGCACAAACTCTTTATGTATATCCTTGATTATAATCGCCGGCTTCGTCATCTAAATGTCCTCCGCAAATGAACGTTGCTTACGCTGGAAATACCACCACCCCAGCCCAAACAGCCCGATGGTTATCATAATCGGAATAAACCACAACAACGGATTATGAAATGTTTGCCAAATTGTCTGAGAGGCGGGGTTACTAGGCATCAGTGTATGCCTGGCGTCTTGAATAATTTGCGTAACAGGGTTCAAAAACGCGACTTTCTGGATGACTGCAGGCATATAAATAATGGCGAAAATAATACCACTGGCGTAAAACCCAGCCTGCAACAAAATTTCCCAAATGTACGCGATATCACGAAATGTCACATAAAGCGCTGAGAGCAGGAGAGATAGGCCAATTGATAGCAAAAATAGCTGAGCAATTATCGGAATTAGTAGCAACCACAACAAAGTTGGCATCAAGCCACTTAGTAGTGCAAAAATTATCACCACAATCATCCCCAAGCCAAGGTTAATCAGCGCCGATACGGAGCTGGCAACCACTAAGAGGTGTCTCGGGATTGCCACCTTACGAATTAGTTGCCCATTTTCCACTACCGAACGAGTACCTACCATTGTTGCCTCAGAGAAAAAGTTCCACAGCACGACGCCAATTAATAACCAGACGCCAAAATATTCAATCCCTTTACTACCCTGTGGGAATGCATAGGTAAACAATACATACAAGATGCCGAATATGAACAGCGGCTTCAGAAGCGACCATACGTATCCGAGGGCAGAATTTTGGTAGCGAACCTTAAAGTCTGTGCTAACCATTGCGCGCAAAATTGCCCGATTTTTTTCATTACCAAAGAGATGTTTCACTCCCTGATTATACCAAATTACACCAAAAAGATATATACTTGTAAAATGAATCGGTTGCGAGTTGTTATCGTACGAAATGCCGCACCTCATGATTTTGGTGGCGGCGAGCGATTTCCAGTGTTCTTAGCCCAAGAACTACGAGAGCTGGGCCATTTGCCGGTTATTTTTAGTCACCACACGACGCTCTGTGACTACGCTAAGCACGAACGGTTGACTTACCGCCGCTCTTGGTGGTGGTCTCGACAAAACTGGAGCGGCCGGCGAGTTGTATTAACACCACTATATATACTCTGGCAGCTGCTACTCACTTTGTATTATATTATCCAATTTCATCGCTACAAAGCTGACGTTGTTCACCTGCAGAGTAAGGATGATTTTATTGCTGGGTCAATTGCCGGTAAGCTTATCGGTGCCCATGTTATCTGGACCGACCACGCCGACCTCAAACATGTCTGGAAACAGCTCGGCGTATGGTATAAAAACCCGACTGGTAAGCTGGTTGCTTGGGCGGCACGCTTTGCCGACGCAATTACCCTCGTTAGCCAGAGTGAATGCCGTCTCGTTTCTGATAATCTGCCGTCAACCTCACCAATTCATCGTAAATTAACCGTTATCTATAATGGTGTCAACGACCAGAAAACACCACACACACCCATCAAAAGCCACCCGTTCACGTTCTGTATCGCCGGTCGCCTGGTTGTTGATAAGGGAGTTAGCGAAGCGATCGCTGCATTCAAACGACTTCACGCTACACATCACGACACGCGCCTCATTCTGATCGGCGATGGACCAGATCGCTCACAATTTGAAAAACAAGCTAAAGGATTACCGATCACTTTTCGTGGCCATCAAACAGACCCTCTCCCTGAGGTTGCCACCGCTGACGTATATCTTCATCCAACATACCACGAGGGGTTTAGTGTTTCACTCGTTGAGGCCAGTATGCTCCAGCTACCAATTATCGCCACTGACGTTGGTGGCAATCCGGAGATTATTCATCATAACAAGACCGGCCTCCTCGTCCCCGCAAAAGATTCGACAGCACTGCATCGCGCCATGGAGCAGCTATATTCTAACCCCAAGCTTCGCGTACGTCTAGCCGCCGCCGCTCGCCGTCAATATCTTGCCTCATTTGTTTTTCACATCATCGTTAAAACACAGTTTATTCCTTTGTATGAAAACGGTTTATAATATACGTATGAAGATTCGTATTGAAACCGCTGCCCTCACTGCCCCCAATATATCCGGGGTTGGTCATTATACCCGTATGTTGACCAATAGTCTCGCTCGCTATTCACCGCCAGGAACTGAAGTTTCGGCGTTTTATTTTAATTTTTTGAGCAAGCATCGGGACCCTATTCTAGACAGCTCAATCAAGCATGAAAAACATACGCTCATGCCGCAGCGGCTATTTGCTAAGCTCCAGAGTTACGGTCTACCGTTACCGTACGACCTGCTGTCTTCGCCTGTTGATGTCGCGATTTTTCCGAATTTCGACCGCTGGACAACCAGTAAGGCAGCTATTACTGCCGTTGTCATTCACGACCTTGGCTATCTTTATTTTCCTGAAACGATTGAACAGCGTAATTTAGCCCATTTACGCCGCCGTGTCGCCCATGCAACCCGAGTAGCAGACCTCATTATTACCGTCTCGGAGTCAGTCAAATCAGAAATTATCGCCGAATACGGCGTGCCAGCCTCAAAAATTATCGTCACGCCAATACCAGCTGACCCAATTTATTCTCAACCGGGTGCAATCGACGTCGCCACCAAATACAACTTACCAACCAAGCGGTATATCTTTTCAATCGGCAATCTCGAACCGCGCAAGGATTTACCGACAATGATTGCTGCTTTTCGGGCCCTGCCAGAAAAAATCCGCAAACAATATTCGTTAGTGTTGGCTGGCGGTAAGGGCTGGAAGACCGAAACTACTGAACGTGCCATCGCTGAAGCCCAGGCTGCAGGTGAACATATTGTCCGTCCGGGATACGTCCCCCAAGAAGATGTACCTGCGTTTTATCAGCAAGCAGACCTTTTTTGCATGAGTTCCATTTACGAAGGATTCGGTATGCCGATTGTTGAGGCGCTGACTAGCGGTACGCCGGTTGTTGCCTCCGATATTCCTGTACTCCGCGAGGCTGGTGGAAATGCGGTTCTTTACGCTCAGCCTAAAAATCCCGACGACTTCATGAAAAAAATGCTCTCTATTATCGCTGACCCGCAAAAAGCACGCCTTGATATGAAAACTGAGGTTCAGGCTCATCTCAATACTATTTCCTGGCAGAATAATACCGATCGCCTCATCACTGCTTTCAAGGAGGCCATTGCCGCTAAAAAACATCGCACCAACTAGGGTTTATGGGTTATACTTATCATTATGGCTCGTTTCAAACACTACATCACCAACCACGCCACCAAACTTCGCTACCTCCTTATCGGTACCATTAATACCGCCATTGATTTTGGTATATTGTTTATGCTAACTTGGCTTATTAGCACACCAAAAGAATTAGCTAACATCATCTCAACCACCATCGCCTTTAGCTTTAGCTTTGTTGCTAATCGATCGTTCACCTTTCGCTCACGCACCGGTAATGTTCGTCGCCAGCTACTCCTCTTTACCCTCGTCACCCTGTTTGGTCTCTGGGTAATCCAGACTATCATTATTGCGCTACTCGCGCCAATTTTCATTAGCTTTAATTTCAGTCAGCCAGTAGCACTGTTTATTAGCAAGCTCATCGCCACCGTCGCCAGCCTCATCTGGAACTACCTGCTCTATACCAACGTTGTCTTCAAAGATTAAGAGCTCTTCTGCGAGATTACTAAGTGCCGTGCACGGCCCTCGCCCTCAGAGTGGGTCTCAATATCGCTATAGTCGCTCGCCACGTGATGCACCACCCAGCGATCGGCCGAATTTAGTTCAATAATTTTCGTCTCGCCCGTCCGTCGCACCTCTTCGATCCAGCCGCGCGCCTTGTCAGCAATCTTTTCGGCGTGTTGCTTTTTATAATCAGCAATATCAATATTCACTCGAACTAGTGCCGCTTGACGATTGCGTAAAATTGCCGACACCACCGTCTGTAGACTCCGCAGTGTCTCCGCATTCCGCCCAATCAGCAAGCTATTACGTTCACTCGACGGCACAACGGCCTTGATAACATCGTCTTCAACACTAACATCGACATCCAGATTGAGATCAAAGAACGCCAAAAAGTCCTCTAGGTATTTCTTGACAAATTCAATGGTCGCGATTTGATCCATATAGCCTCCTTAATCCTTCGCCTTTATCCGCGTAATGTTCGCCTCAGTCGCTGTGGCCGCTCGTTGCGAAGCGACTTTTAATTTTTTCACTGACGTGGTTGCTGACTTGCTCGTAGATTTTGGCGAACGCTTTTCGCCGGCAATTTGTTGCATTTCTGTCCCGTCTTGCTTGAGAATAATGGCGTTTTGGATATAAGCAGCGATATTTGAGGTTGCCATGTAGAGCGCCAGCGCCCCCGGCAGACTGATCATAATAAGGAACATAAACACCGGCATAACCTTCATCATTTTGCGCGTGACAATGGCGTTAACTTCGGTTTGATCGGCGTTCTTGCCTTCACCGGCCTCCATCAGCACATCACGTAGTCGCTTCTTGCTGTCCGAACTTGGCGACATTTGCTTTGATAATAAATACTGTAAAACGGCAGCTACCAGAGCGAGGATGAGTAACCCGATTGATACGCCGTTTGATGATAACGCTTGCTTCGTCAAGTCCATCAGCCCCAAGAAATTCTGGTTAAAGTGATCTGGATTGGCGATCAAGTGCTTGACCGGCCCCCACTGCTCCATTACGTCGTAGGTGTACTTGGCGAGCTCTGAGCGCTGCAGTACGAATATCTGTACCACACGGTAAATCGCGATCAGCACCGGCAGCTGGATAAGAAGTACTAGGATAGAGCTCATCGGCTTGATGTTATGTTTTTTATACACATCCATCATCGCCATTGCCCGCATCTGTGGGTTACTCTTATATTTTTTGTTCAGCTTGGCAAGCTCGGGCTGTATCTTGCGCATCGCTTTAGCCTGGTGGAGTTGCTTCTTAACCAGTGGCCACAAGAGTAACCGCACAATTATTGTAAATAGTACAACGCTAACTCCAAAATCGCCGCCCGGGATCAGCGCGTAAATCGCCATCAGCAAGTTAAAAATTGGCTGCACAATAACCACATCAAACATATTCATGTCCTCATTATACCAGAGGTGGCGCTATTTATACAGCCCGGCTTGCGAAAAGAGTTGTTTTACTGCCGTTCTTAAATTGTCATGCGACATCAGTAGCACCTCCGGCGAAAACACCATAATGACAACATCAAACCCGCCCCGAACATGCGGCAATTCTAGTCGGATAATTTCGTAAATTCGGCGGCGAACACGATTGCGCTTAACGGCAGACTTGAGCACCTTTTTGCTAATCACTACCGAAAACCGACCATGGCGACGGCGCGGATTAGCAATATATTTCATAGTGAGCTGCGACGAGCGAATTGCCTGCCCGCGCATATAGACGTAGCGCAGGCTACCATGACCATGAAATCGGTTGACGTGACGTAACATAGGTCCAGTATAGCAAAATCCCGCCCTGTTAGGCGAGGCGGGAGTTTACATTTAGATAGCGATTTTGGCGCGACCCTTGAGGCGACGGCGCTTCAGAACAGTGCGACCAGCCTTGGTCGAAACACGAGCTCGAAAACCGTGCGTCTTGGCGCGATGTCGCTTGTGTGGTTGAAATGTTCGCTTTGGCATATCGTTATTTAGTGTAGCCTTTTTTGACATTTTTTGCAAGCCATGGATAAACTTTCCACTGTTTCTACTGTTTTTTCCACATATTTATCAGAGGTGGCTCATCGCTGTGGAAAAATCACCTCGAGAGGCCTTAGATTTTATGATGGCGCCTGTGCTTGTGGAAAAGTCTGATTTTTTGCTATAGTAAAGTCATCAAGCTAGTTCCGAGGGGGAAGGTATT